>NZ_QFXN01000077.1:0-14852 GCF_003144775.1 Enterobacter sp. CGMCC 5087
GCGATACCGTTGTGGTTGAGCGTCCAACCTATCTTGCCGCGCTGCAGGTCTTCGGCCTGGCGCAGGCGAATTTTGAATCCGTTGGCACCGACGGCGACGGCATGAAGGTGGATGAGCTTGAAGCGCTGGCGGCAAATAAAACCATCAAAGCGGTCTATATTGTTCCGACGTTTGGCAACCCTGGCGGGGTAACCCTTTCTGAGGCGCGTCGCAAACAGCTGGTGGAATTATCGAAGCGCTATGACTTCGTCATTATTGAAGACGATCCGTACAGCGAAATTAATTATACCGATGAAGTTTTCCGCCCGTTAATTGCCCATGCCAAAGATATCGGCAACGAAGACAACGTGGTGTATACCTCGACCTTCTCCAAAATTCTTGCTCCAGGAACCCGCGTGGGCTGGGTGCTGGTGCCGGAATGGCTGAAGCGCGCAGTAGTAAACCTTAAGCAAACCACCGACCTGCACACCAGCACGCTGTCGCAGCTGATGACGTATGAATACCTGAAAACCGGTCGCCTGCCCGATCAGATTAAAACGATCCGCGAAGCCTATCGCCAGAAATACCAGACGTTCGCAACCGAGCTGGAGGCCGAGCTGGGCGATGTGATGTCGTTCCACAAGCCGAAGGGCGGCATGTTCCTGTGGGCGACTATGAAAAATGGGAGTAATACCACTCGCTGGCTGGAAAAAACGTTAAGTAACGGCGTAGTATTTGTGCCGGGCGAATTTTTCTACTGCAATGAGCCAGACCATTCAACGCTGCGTATGTCGTTTGTCACGCCAACGGATGAAGAGCTGAAGGAAGCGGTTCAACGCCTGAAAAAATCGCTGTAAAAGACCTGCGCATAGTGGCTTTCCTGCCGTTATGCGCAATACGCGTTCAGGGCGGCACGGGCCGCGATCGTCCATGGAGATCTCCATGTTTGAATTTCTGTTCGGTGTCGTTACGCACACGCCCGCCTGGGTGTGGGTGCTGTTTATCTTCCTTATCTCTCGCGGCATTAAAGCCCGCAGGCCTGCCACCGTTACGCTGGAGAGGCTTGCCATCATTCCGGCAATATTTCTAATCTGGGATATCTACGATCTGGTGGTCTACCGCACGCTGACGCCCGGAACTGTCGCATTGTGGACGGCGGGGATCCTCGCAGGGGCCGCGCTGGGGTATTTCCTGATTAAGCAGGCGGTTATCACCCGCGCAGATGCGCCGCGCAGCCTTTACCGTCAGGCAGACTACACCGCGCTGCCGTTTATGATGCTGGCGTTCGGCGTCAAGTATGTGCTGGGCGTGATGAGCGCGGTCTCTCCCCAGACGATGCAGCAGCCCGCCATGAGCGCGCTGGCGATCGTCTCCGGCGGCGTGTTTGCCGGTGTGTTTCTCGGGAAATTTGCGCGTTATATTGGCGTGTATAACAGCGCCGCACCGCGTCCGGCGGAGTAAGATTATTCTGTCGCGTGTGCCAGCATGCGATCTGCAGCATAGCCGCTGAGTGCTCGCGTGACTTCATGGATCCGCCAGATTTTCCCTTCACGCAGCGCGGCAAACAGGTAAACCTCGATCTCTGCCTGACGACCATCAGGATGCGTGACCGTCACGATATGCCGGTCAGCCAGAAGTTCGTCATGACAGGCTATCTCCACCACGGTAAAGGCGATCGCGCGGATCTGCGAGCTGACGTGGCTCAGATGCTGGACAAAACCCCGGTAGTCAAGCGCGTGACCGTCCGTAAACTGCTGGTAATCGGGCGTAAATACCTCTGCCGGATCGATATCGCCGTTGAATAAGCGGGTTAAGAGGCAGGACATCTTTTCGCGCTGCGCGGCGTTGTCGGTGTGGGATATCAAGGATGTGATAATGCTCATGCGGGCTCCTTATAGGGTGAATCACCATTATCCTTGACAGCCGAAGACGTAGTTTCTGTAATGCGTCGATGAATAACGCTTTTCGGTCAAAATGATATGGTCAGTGTTGAAACGCTCCTTCATCCCGGCGGGTACCGAACGCCCTGGCACAGTCATCGCACCGGCCAGCTGTGGCGCATTGCAGCGGGGCTGCTGGTCATTGAGACGCCGCAGGCGCGATCGGTCGTACCGGCAAAACACATCGGCTGGATCCCTCCGGATCGGCAGCACGCCGCTTTTTCCGAAAGTGCGATAGAAGGCTGTGCTATCTATCTTGACCCCGCCGGATGCGCAATGCTTCCCGATGCGCCCGCGCTGTTCGAGCCCGACGATCTCACCCATGCACTATTTTCCCGTTTATGCGATGCAGAGAGCGAGTACGATCCGCGAAAGCTGACTTTGCTGCTGGATGAGCTTGCCCTGACGCCCCAGGCTCGTTTTTATCTGCCCGTGCCGACGGATCCGCGTCTGAAGAAAGTGGTCAGCCATTTGCTGCAGTTTGTCGATGATAACCAGACGGTCGAGAGCCATGCTGTTCATGCTGGGATGAGCGTACGTACGTTCAACCGTCGGTTTAGCGCCCAGACCGGAATGAACTTTGTTAACTGGCGGCAGCTGGCGCGCGTCATGCGGGCAATGGAGTGGCTGGCGGCGGGGAAGCCGGTAGGGTGGATTGCGCTGTCCTGCGGCTACAGCAGCGTCAGCGCATTTATTGAGGTTTTCAGAGCATGGACCGGTAAAACGCCGGGGCAGTGGGTGATTAAAGAAGGCCCTTTTGGGCGAAGGTAATGCGCGTGGCTGCGTTGAGATCCAGCTCTTTTAACGATTCCGGATTCACCCAGGCGATCTCCTGAAACTCTTCATTAAACGTGACTTCCCGGTTGGCGCTGATGCAGTCGAAGATAAGATAGATCATGTAAATCTCCTCTGTGGTGCCATCGGCGTAGGTTTTCACCCTGATGTCATCGCGAAAAGCCCATGGCGTAACCGAGACAATCACCAGCGCTTCGCCCAGCTCTTCGCGGATCTCACGGCGCAACGCCTGTTCCATGGTTTCGCCCGGTTCCATTCCACCGCCGGAGAGAGCCCACTGGCCGGGGAACACGCCGCGATCGTCGGCCATTTTACACAGGAGGTAGGCACCGTCATTCTGGATGATGGGGCAGACAATGGTTCGTTGGCGCATGATTTCTTCCTGAAAAAGTATTGATAAGTGAATTGTTTACCGAATCAGGCAACATCCGGCTGGCCTGATTTTCGCTTAGCTATGACGTCCGCAACGGTCTTTATACGGCTTAGCTCTTCCTGCGTCCTGGGGTTGGATTGCGCTTCCCAGATATCGACGTTCAGCTGTAAGTTAAGCCAAAATTCAATCGTGGTATCAAAGGCTTTTGCCAGTTTGATCGCCATATCTGCAGTAAGCTTGCGATTGTTATTGACCAGCGCGCTGATGGTGTTGCGGTGAACGTTGAGCATCTCCGCCAGATCGCTGATTTTCAAATTGAGCGGTTCAAGATACTCATACTGCAACACGTCGCCCGGCGTGGTGGGTTTGCGGAGTGCCTGTTGAAGTGTCATAGGTGATGCCTCACTTGTGTTGCGTGTACTTGTGTGGAGAGAGGTAGAGATCTTCTGCTTTACCCTCTGTCCAGCGAAATACGAGCCTGTATTGCCTGTTTACTCGGATTGAGGAATATCCCTTCAGCGGAGGATTCAATGCTTCATACATATTGCCCGGTGGCGATCGCAAATCCCTGTGCGAGGTTGCTGCTCTGATGATATCGAGCTTTCTCGCAAGCGCAGTTTCCAGATTTGCAGGAATAACACTGCTCGATCTGCCGTAAAGAAAAAAATCCTCAAGCCATTGATCCCGAAAATAACTAATCATAATGGTGCTGAGCTCCAGTCCTTGAAGCTGATTGAATAGTAATGCACTCCCGCACTGTGCGCAAGTGCGTTTTTGTCTGGGGTTAATATTACCTGGGCGATTGCTGAAGGGAAGTGGGATGCATGGCTAAAGATTAATACTCCGAGGTAGGTTCCAGTTCTGACGTGCGGTTTAATGCCCGGCGGCGCTGCGCTTGCAAGGGCCTCCGGGTATGTAGGCCGGGTAAGGCGGAGACGCCACCCGGCGATTGACTACCGCTCCCGCAGCGCCTCTTTCGCACGGTTAAACGGCTTGATCAGATAATCCAGCACCGTTTTCTCGCCGGTCTTGATGTCCACCGTCGCAATCATCCCCGGCACAATCGAGAAGTGCCTGCCCGCCTTATTCACCAGGTAATCCTGGCTGGTGCGGATAAACACCCGGTAATAGAACACTTCCGGCTTGGCCTCGTCCTGGATGGTGTCCGGAGAGATCGTTTCGACGACCCCGTGCAGGCCGCCGTAAATGGCGTAATCGTAGGCGGTGATTTTAACCAGCGCCTCCTGGTTAGGGTGGATAAAGGCGATATCGCGCGGCGACAGGCGGGTTTCGATCAGCAGGTGATCGTCCACCGGCACAATCTCCATCAGCTCGCCGTTGGGCGGGATCACGCCGCCGATGGTGGTGACCTTGATGTTTTTCACGATCCCGCGTACCGGGGATTTTACCGTCAGACGGGTCACGGAATCCTGGCGGCCTTTGAGGATCGCTGAAACCATATCCACCTCGGCGTTGGCCTTGGATAACGCCTCCCGGGCCTGAACGTAATACTGCGAGCGTACGTCGGTGAGCTTCAGCTCCAGATCGCTTTTCTGCCGCTGCAGGCGCAGCACCTCCACGTGGCTGGCGGCGCCGGTTTTGACCAGCCGCTGGGTGATGGCCAGCTCCTTATTGGCGAGATCTAACGCGGCGCGCAGCTCCCGCTGGGTATCCTCCAGCTGCGCGCGGCGGGAGTTGTAGAGGCGCGTTTCGTCAGCAATCAGATCCGGCCATTTTGCCAGCGAAGGGGGGAACTTCAGCGGGAGATCGTTCACCTCGGCGTACAGGCGGGCGCTGGAGGCCAGTGAGGCCCGGTAGCGCGCCGCGCTTTCGCCGACGTTCGATTCGGAACGCGTCGGATCGAGCCGCGCCAGCACCTGCCCGGCCTGCACCTGATCGCCCTCGTGGACGTTCAGCTCGGTGAGGATCCCGCCGTCGAGAGACTGTAGAACCTGCTCGCGCGAGCTGGGGATCACTTTACCTGAGCCGGTTGATACCTCATCCAGCACGCCAAACCACGCCCAGACGCCCAGCACTACAAACATCAGCAGCGTGAAGAGCACGATCCGGCGCGCGCCGGTGTAGCCGCTTTCGGAGTCGAGGGCGTTATCCAAATCGTCCATTGCCGCCACGTCACGCTGACTGATTTTCATTTTTCCACTCCCGTCCGGTTGCTGCCTGCTGCTGTTGCTGCTGCATACGGCTGTTGTTCAGCGCCTGGGCTTTTGGCGCGTCCATCACCAGCATCCCTTCTTTCAACACCACGACGCGCTCCACCAGTTCCAGCACCGGTACGCGATGCGTGGCGACAATCAGGGTGCGATGCCCGAGCCAGTCGCCCAGGCGCTGGATGAATTCCCGCTCGGTGTGCTCGTCCAGCGACGCGGTGGGTTCATCCATCAGCACAATATTCGGATCGCGCAGCAGCATCCGTGCCAGCAGAATCGACTGGCGTTGTCCGCCGGATAATCCCACGCCGTTTTCCATGATCGGGTAGTCCAGCCCCTTGGGCAGCTTCTGCACGAAGCCTGCCGCGCCGGTCAGCTCCAGCGCCTCGAAAATCTCTTCGTCGGTGGCGCGCGGCATGCCGAGGGTGATGTTTTCGCGCAAGGTGCCGTAAAACAGCCGCGCGTTCTGGGTCATAAAGCCGACGTTGCGCCGGACGTCGGCGACGTCGAGATGCGGCAGGCTGAAGTTATCAAGCCGCAGCTCGCCGGCCGCCAGATCCATCCCGCCCGCCATGGCCTGCAGCAGGGTCGATTTGCCCGCGCCGTTGCGCCCGAGGATCGCCACTTTTTCTCCCGGCCGGATCTCCAGCCGGTTAATGCGCAGCGCCATGCGCGGATCGTCCGGCTGATAGCGGAACTGCGCCTGCTCGAAAAGATAGTGTCCGCGCAGCACGTCCTGGCGGATCGGCGTCTCCTCGCGCTGATTTTCGGTGGGAAGCTGCATGATGCTGTCCAGCCCCTCTTTTGCCGCTTTGACCTGCTGCCAGCGCGCCAGCACGCCGCACAGCGTCGCCATCGGGGCGATCATGCGGGAGGCCAGCATCGACGCGGCGACCACCGAGCCGGTAGTCAGGGTGCCGTCGATCACCATCGGGGCGCCGACCACGATCACCCCGGCGTAGACCAGGCTCTGAATGGTCATCCCCCAGCTGATCAGGTTCTGCGTCAGCTCGCGGGTGCGCAGGCCGGATTCGGCGGTGATCAGGATATAGCTGTTCCACTGCTGCAAAAAGCGGTTTTCCGCCTGCATCAGCTTGATGTCCTCCAGCCCCTGCACGCTCTCCACCAGCACCGCGTTGCGCAGGGTCGATTCATGGGCCGACTGTTTCGCCAGCTCCGCCAGCTTCTTCTGCAGCAGCAGGCCGGGCAGGACCATGATCACCGCCGCGACCGGGGCGATCCACGCCAGCTGCGGCGCGATGATCGCCAGCACCACCACGAACAGGAGAAAGAAGGGCAGATCAACAATCGTCGAGATGGTGGACGAGGTCACCATCTCGCGGATCTGCTCCAGCTCGCGCAGCTGAGAGATAAAGCTGCCGGTGGAGCGGGGGATCGCGCTGTTGCGCAGCCGCAGCGCGTGGCCGAAGACGCGATCCGAAACGCGCATGTCCGAGCGCTTGCCGAGCAGATCCATAATGTGCCCGCGCGCCACGCGCAGCACAAAGCCAAACAGGGTGGCAATCAGCACCCCGATGGTCAGGACGTAAAGCGTCGGGTAGGACTGCGCGGGGATCACCCGGTCATAGACCTGCATGGAAAAGACGATTCCGGAGAGCGACAGCACGTTGATAAAGAGGGCGGCCAGCATGACCCAGCTGTAGGGGCGCAGGTCGCGCATCACCAGCCGGTAGAGCCAGTCCGGGCGGTATTTTGAGATATAGGCATCCACGCGGCTGTCCTTCAGCGCGGCGAGTGGACGCAGGGCAATGACGTGGCGGATAGCGGGCAGCATCGCCGTCATCGACAGCCGGTTGGTGTAGGTCTCATCGTCAAAAAAGCTGACCTCCAGCGTATCGTCCCCGTCGAAATGCTCGATCACGCCGATCCTGCCGTCGTTCATCGCCACCACTACCGGCAGACGCCAGCTGTTGATCGCCTGCCGATCGTCGGTAAGAAGCTGAAACGACAGCCCCGCTTCGCGGGCCAGCTGGGTGAGGGCGGGCACCATCGGTTTGCCTTTTAGCCACGGTGCGCCTGCGATCAGAGCGCCGGGCGAGCAGGCGACGCGGTAGCGCGTGGCGACAAAACCGAAGGCCTGCGCCCACTGCGCCAGCGCCTCATCCGTCATGTTTTCACCTTGCGGGATATCACGCTGCTTCATGGCTGGATCTCCACGGTCTGGATGGTGCGGTTATCAAGATCGAACGCATGACGCAGCTGCCCGGTGTTATACAGGCAGTTGAGCTGCAGCTGGTGCAGCTGACCGAGGGTCTGCTGCTGGGTGAAGCGCGCCTGATAGACCTCCTGCTCGGCGTTGAGCACGTCGAGCAGCGGGCGCGAACCGAGATCGAGATACTGCTGCTGGTACAGTTCGCGGGTGCGTGCGCTGAGGGCTTCCTGGCGGCCCTGGATTTGCAGCGTGCTTTGCAGGCTCATCACCTGGCTGCGGGCTTCCAGCAGCTTCTGGCGGACGTCAAGGCGCGTACGCTGAATGGTGGACTGCGCCGCCTCCACCGCGTGTCCGGCAGCGTTACGCCGGGCGGTGAGGCCGCCGCCCTGATAGAGCGGCATCTGCACTTTTACCCAGGCTGAATACTGGGTGCGATCCCGGGTTTCGCTCCCCGCGTAGCGATCGTTCATATAGTGACGCACCTCCGGCTCCAGCGAGACGGTGGGCGTCATCTGCGCGTCGGCGTAGTCGAGGTTCGCCTGGGCGACGTTAGCCTGCGCCCAGGCGGCAAGTACCGCGGGCACCAGACGGTCATCCGGCTCGGCGATGTCGCAGCTCCGGCCCAGCTTTTGTGGAAAGTCATTGCTGATTGCGTTCAGGCTGTTCCAGCCGAGAAAGCTCATCAGCGTGGCGCGGGCGCTGTCCAGGCTGGCCTGGTACTGCATTAGCTGGGCGCGCGCGCCTTCAATGCGCGCATCGGTCTGCACCACGTCAGAGAGCGACGTGGCCCCTTCGTCGTTACGCTGGCGGGTCAGCGTGCCAATCGAGGAGAGGGCGTCGAGCTGTTCTTTAGCGGTGTCGACCATCTGCTGTAAGGTTTGCACCTGCACCATGGCGATGGCGGTATCGTGGGCAATAGTGTCGATACTCACCAGCACGTTGGCCTGCTGCTGGGCAACGCCCGCGCTCTCGGCGCGCACCTGGCTGGCCACTTTGCCAAAGTCGTAGAGCATCTGTGAGAGAGAGAGCACCAGCGATGGGGTAAAGCCGTTCTGGTCGCCGTCATGGGAATAGCCGTTGTCCACGCCGGCATTAATCTGCGGATAGTATTTTGATTTAGCGACGTCCACCTCTTCGCTCTGTTCATAGAGTTTTCCCACGGCTTCGCCGATCGCCGGGTGCCAGGTGACGGCGCGGTTAACGGCATCGCCAAGCTGCAATGAACCGGGTGCGGCTTTGCCAGCCGCAGGTGCGACGCGGCCATTGAGCGAGGGGAGTTCCTGCGTTTCGCGAAGCTGCCCGGTATTGATGATTGCCGCCGGGTTCGCGCAGAGAGCGGGCATAGATATCAGGCAGCACGAGAGCCACCAGTGAGGCATCTTCATTCCCATGTCATGTCCCTATTAAAAAGAGTATGTCTTTATTATTTATGCCCGGGCGCTGTGCGCCCGGGTCATCTCTTGCAGGTGCTATCAGGTAATGATGTGTTGCTGGTTAACAAGCTCGTCGTATGTGGTCTGAACGTTATCAAGCGTAACGAGTGCAGTATTAGTGTAGGTGGACCCTGCACCATCACGGTCGATGGAGATCACAGTGTTGCTACCGCTTTGTGTGACATGGATATAATTCCCCAACGAGGCGGTATTACCATCCCAGCCCACCAGCAGATCGCCGATGTCGATTTTGTCCCCCTGCGCCAGCGAGAAGCCGGTCCAGTGATCGCCCGCGGTGCTGCTGACGTTGCCCGCCGTGGCATTTCCCACCGTACTGTTCAGCACCTGATAAATCAGCGTATCGCCGTAGGCCGTACCGGTGATGGCGTCGTTATGCTCCGAGCTGATGAACTGCGGTGCCATATTGATGGTCAGCGTGGCGGTATCCGTGTTGCCGTTGGCATCGGTCAGGGTGTAGTTGAAGGTCTCCTTCGACGTCATGGTTGAGAGCGATACCCCGCTGTTGAGGGTATAGGTGTAATGACCGTCAGCGCCGATCGCCAGGACGCCGTAATGGCCGGTAATGTTCACCGTTGCGCTGCCGGTATACGGATCCAGCGTGGTGGTCACGCCGTTGTACCCGGTCACGCTCAGGCGGGTATCCACCGAGTGGAGCTGATCCAGCACGCCGCCAGAGTCGGTGCCGTCAAAGATATTGCCGTTGACGGTGTGGCTGCCGGTGACGTCAAAATCACTCAGCGAGTAGGTGGTGCCGTTCACGCTTGGGGTGATGGTGATGGTCCCGACGCTCAGCCCCGGTACGCTACCGGTAAAGTTCAGCGTATAGGTCCCGGCGTTGAGATCCAGCCCGGTCAGCGGAACGTCGATACTGCCGCCCAGCAGCGAGGCGCCGCTGAAGGAACCGCTGCGAATCACGCCCGACCCATCGCTGATGGACCAGTTCACCGTCAGTCCGCCCAGCGACAGCAGCGAGGCCACGTTAAAGTGCAGCGACGCGTTGTGCAGCGCGGTGTTCGGGTCGACCACGAAGGTTCCGCTGCCGGAGCCCTGGGTTGACGAGAGCAGCGCGGTCGTCCAGCTGGCGGTACCCACGGTGGTATCCGAGTAGACCGACGTGTGGTGCACCGAGGTGAGGTCCATCGTGGCGCTGACATCGTTCACCGCATCCATCGCCTGGGCGGTTGGGGTGATGTTGAGCGATGCCGTATCCTTCGAGCCGTCAGGTGCGGTAACGGTGTAGACGAAGGTGTCAGGCGTGCTGATATGGTCCGCCCCCACGCCGCTTCTCAGGGTGTAGGTGTACTGGCCGGACGAATTGATGGTCAGCGTGCCGTATTCCCCCTGAATGTCGGTTGTTCCACTGCTGTTGACCGCCACGCCGTTCACTTCGGTGACCACCGTGCCCGCCGGAACAGGGTCATTCGCCAGCACGTCGCCCGTGGTGGTTTCGCTGATGCTCGCCACGCTGTAGACATGATCCTGCAGAACGCTCAGCGTGTAGCCCGTCAGGACGGCGATCCCCGATGCGGTATTGAGTAAGAACAGGTACTCACCGGCCGGCAGATTCAGCGTCAGCTGAGATGAGGTCCCCCCCAGCAGCGGGGCGCGCAGCCAGCCCGACTCAACGCGAACCTGCTCGAAGGTCTGGGTGGCGTTGTTGAACTTATAGACGTACAGATCGAACACCGACGCCAGCGCCACGCCGCCCACGGAGGCCTGGATGGTCATGGTGCGGGTCGTGCCTTCCTCGACGTTGTAGATAATCGGGTTGGTCATGTCGTCCAGCAGGTTAAGCCCCAGCGTGCTGCCGAGATTAATGCCCACCAGGGTAAAACCGTTCTGAGACGAGGCGCCGTTATTAATCTCGCTCACGGTGGTGTCAAAGGTCAGCGAGGCCGTGTCGTCCACCGCCACAATGCCGTTGATTACCGTACCGGCACCCAGAGACAGTACCAGGTTTGCTGACGCGCTGACGCCGTTATGGGTGATGGTGTAGGTGAAGCTCTCCGTCCGGCCAATGACCGCGGCGCTGGTGTCGGTCAGGCTGTAGGTGTAGCTGCCGTCGCGGTTGATGGTCAGCGTACCGTACTGGCCCTGGATTACCGTGCCGTCGGCGTTCACGCTGGTGGTGACGCCCTGGGCGTTCGTGACCGCGGAGATAGTGGTTCCGGCCGGCGCGTTGTCGCTGCCGGCGGTCGGGTCCGTATCGAGGATCACGTTGCCGTTGAGGCTGGTTTCGCCCGTGACCGTACCCGGACCGGTCTCTTTCACCGCCACGTCGAGGCTGGTGTAGGAGCCGGTTGCCAGCAGGTTGGTGTTGTAGCTGAGCACGCGATAGTTGCCGTCAGCCAGCCCGGTCAGGTTCAGCGAGACGCCGGTTGCTCCGAGGGTCAGGAGATCGGCAAACTGCGGTTGGCCGGTGTCCACCACGGTGGTCCAGGCGCCGTTGACGTAATGCTGAACCACCAGTTCAAGGGTGTTGAGCAGAGAGAGCACCGCTCCCGTGGCGTTGGCGTTCACCACGATATCGGCGCTGCCGCCGTTGCCCACCGTGAAGTTGACCTGGGCCGTATCATTGCCCAGCAGCGTCAGGACGTTGCCGACGGCGCCGACCAGCAGGAAGCCGTAATCGCTGTACTGGCTGTTGGTCACGGTTGCCGTGGTGCTGAGGTTCAGCTCTTCGACGTTATTGCTGGCGGAGAGCGGCACCACCGGCGCAAGGGCGGAGCCCGGCAGCGAGGTGTTGCCCGCGGCATCGGTGGCGGTGATCTGCAGCGTCTGGCCTTCGGTCTGTTTGTTAATGAAAGTGTAGGTGTAGGTGCCGTTGCTGTCCGCAATGGCGGTCACCGTCGAGCCGTCCGCAAGGCGGATCGCGACGGTGCTGCCTGCTTCCGCAGTTCCGGTCAGGACGCTACCGTCGGCGTTGAAGGTTCCGGTTGGCGCCGTTGGGGCGGTCGTATCGACGATAATCGTCGTCACGGCTGACGCCACGCTGGTGTTGCCCGCCGCATCGGTGGCCGTGGCGGTGAAGTTATGCGTTCCTTGCGTCAGCGTGGTGGTTTGCGGCAGGGTCCAGTTTCCGCTGCCGTCGGCGGTCACCGTGCCCACCAGCGTGATGCCATCGTAGATCCGCACCGTGGCATTCGCTTCGGCGGTTCCGCTCAGCGTTGGGCGCGTGTCGTTGGTCGGATTTGTTCCGGTCACCGGCCCGGTGACGCTGCCGACATCATCAATGACCGAGCTGATGACCGGTGCGCCCGGCGCGAGGGTATCGACGTTAATTACATACCCGGCGGTAGGCGCGCTCGCGTTGCCCACCGCATCGGTGGCGGTAAAGGTTAAATTGTGCGGACCGTTGCTCAGCGCCGGGGATGGCGTAAAGCTCCACGCCCCGCCGGTCGCCGTCACGCTGCCGATTTGTACGCCGTTATCGAAGATTTTCACCGTTGACCCGGCTTCCGCCGTGCCGCTAAGGGTTGGCTGCGCGTCGTTGGTGAACCCGCCGTTCGCCACCGGCGTCGCCGCATTGCCCACGTCATCCAGAATGCTGGTCAGCACCGGCAGCGCAGGCGGCGTGGTGTCGACGGTGAGGCTGAAGCTGGTGGAGGACACGCTGGTGTTGCCTGCCGCATCTGTTGCCTGCGCGGTGAAGCTGTGCGCGCCCGCTGTCAGCGTGGTGTTGAGCAAGATACTCCAGCTTCCGTTGCCATCCGCGGTGCCTGTTCCGACAAGGGTTGTTCCCTCATAGATGTTCACGGTGGCAAACGGTTCGCTGGTCCCGACAAGGCGCGGAACGGTATCGTCGGTTGTTTGCCCGGACGTGAGCGGGCCGGTGATGCTGCCCACGTCGTCTATCGCCTGGCTGATAACCGGCGCGTTCGGTGCCGCGGTATCAACAATCAGGGTAAAGCCCGGCGAGGTCGGGCTGACGTTGCCCGCTGCATCGGTGACCGTGGCGGTC
This sequence comes from Enterobacter sp. CGMCC 5087, assembly GCF_003144775.1. NCBI lineage: Bacteria > Pseudomonadati > Pseudomonadota > Gammaproteobacteria > Enterobacterales > Enterobacteriaceae > Enterobacter > Enterobacter sp. CGMCC 5087. The sequence continues at coordinate 12,844 of NZ_QFXN01000077.1, forward strand.
CAGGTATGGCTGCCGCTGGCCAGCGGCGTTGACGGCGTAAAGCTCCATGCGCCGGTACCGTCCGCCTGAACGGTGCCGACCGGCTGGCCGTTCTCATACACGGTGACAGTGGCGTTTGCGGTGGCGGTGCCGTTCAGCGTCGGCGTGGTGTCGTCGGTGCTCTGCCCGGAAGAGAGCGGGGTTTGAATGCTGCCCACATTGTCACCCGCGGTCGAAATGACCGGCGCAGACGGCACGCCCGTATCCACCGTCAGGTTAAACGGTGCCGTTGCAGTACCCACGTTGCCCGCCGCGTCGGTGGCGTTGAAGGTAATGGCATGCGGTCCGTCGGGCAGATCGGTACCCGGCGTGAAGGTCCAGCTGCCCTGGGCATTGACCACCGCAGTGCCAATTTCGTTGCCATCAACAATCACGTGCACCGTAGAACCCACGTCGCCCGTACCGTTGAAGGTCGGACGCGCGTCGTTAGTGCTGTTACCCGACGTGAGCGTCCCGGTGACCGGGCCGACATCGTCAATCACGCTGGTCACCACCGGCACGCCGGGGCCTGCGGTATCGACGGTGAAGGCGAAGACCGACGAGTTCGCCGAGGCGTTGCCCGCGGCATCCGTTGCGTACGCGCGCAGGGAGTAGCTGCCGTCGTCCAGCGGCGTGGTCGGGGTGAAGGACCAGTTGCCGGTTCCGTCGACAATCGCCGTACCCAACTGCGTACCGTTATTCATGATGTAGATGGTGCTGCCTGCCTGTCCGGTGCCGCTAATCGTCGGGGTGTTGTCGTTGGTCGCCTGCCCGCTGGTCAGGTTGCCCGTGACGCCGCCAGGGACGTTATCACTCACCGTATCCAGCGTTGGAACCGTCGGCGCCGTCAGGTCAACCACCACGCTCCATGGGGCTGAGATTGCGCTGACGTTGCCCAGCGGGTCGGTCGCCCGAACGGTGAAGCTGTGCGAGCCTTCGACAAGCGCGGTATCAGGGGTAAACGTCCATGCGCCGGTGCCGTCAGCCGTCACCACGGCAATCTGGGTGCCGCCGTCGAAAATGGTCACCACGCTGTTTGCATCCGCTGTCCCCGAAAGGGTTGGCGTGGCGTCGTTCGTTTCGCTGCCGCTAACTACCGTGGTGGCGGCGTTACCGACGTTATCCGTGACGTTGGTGATAACCGGCGTGGCGGAAACGGAGTCCACCACGACGGTGAAGCCCGCCGAAGGACCGCTCTGGTTCCCCGCCGGATCGGTCTCGCGGATGGTCAGGACGTTATTACCCTCTGCAAGAACGGGCGTGGTGTAGCTCCAGGTGCCGGTGTTGCCGACCTCCACGCTGCCCAGCAGCACGCCGTTGTTGTAGATGGAGATGGTATCGCCCACCGCGCCGGTGCCGGTGAGGGTCGGCTGGTTGTCGTTGGTGATCTGGCCGCTGGTCAGCGGGCCGGTGCCCGGACCGACGTCGTCAATCACCGCGCCGATAGCTGGCGTGCCCGGTGCGGTTAGGTCGACGGTGACGCTGGCCGCCGGAGAGCGGCCGCTGGTCTGGCCGTTGAGGGTCGCGGTCACCTCAAAGGTGTGCAGCCCCTCGCCAAGCGCGGCTGGCGTATAGCTCCAGTTGCCGCTGCCGTCAGCGGTCACCGTTGTCAATGGCGTCGCGCTACCGTCCTGATAGATGGTTATCAGGCTGCCCGCTTCGGCCGTACCGGTAAGCGTTGGCGTGGTGTCGTTGGTAGTTTTGCCTTTCACATCGCCGGTGACCGGATCCGCGTCATCGACAATCGCCGTGATGACGGGCACGTCTGGAAGATTCGGAAGCGTACCGGTGACGTTGTAAGTCGCATCAGGGCTGGTACGTCCGGACGCATCGGTTGCGGTCACGGTCAGGGTCGCGCCATCCTGCGGGGCCGGGCTGACCGCGATGGAGAAGTTGCCCCCGGTCGCAACCCCGGTACCAATGACGTTCCCGCCGCTATCCTTAACGGTAATGAGTGCTCCAGCCTCGGCGGTTCCGGTCAGCGGTGTACC
>NZ_QFXN01000078.1:0-3176 GCF_003144775.1 Enterobacter sp. CGMCC 5087
GAGCAAGGCTAAGATTGCCCGGGGCGGTTGGATCCTGGGTATCCACCGTCACGCTCAGCGGGGCTGAAGTTCCTGAAGCGTTACCCGCCGCATCGGTAGCGGAGACAGTGAAGGTATGCGAGCCGTCTGAGAGCGTTGTGCCTGCGGTCCAGCTCCAGCTGCCGTCCGGCTGTATCGTGACTGGCACACCTGACGGGATACCGTCGACGGAGACGATAACGGTGGTGCCGGGTTCGCTTGTCCCGGTAAGGGTCGGCGCGCCGTCGCGGGTGTAGAGCACGTTGTTGGTGAACTGGCTGTCTGAGACGGCATTAATCTGCGGTATCCCAGGCGCAACGGTATCGAGGGTGACGGTAAAGACCGAACTCGGCGCGCTAAGGTTGCCAGCCGCATCCACACCCGCAACGGTGATATTCAGCGGACCGTCCGTTTGCGTTGGAAGCGTCAGGCTCCATTCCCCGTTACCCACCACGACACGGCCCACTTCGACGCCGTTGTTGTAGACGATCACCGTCTCACCGTTGACGCCGGTTCCGCCCACTGTCGGTGTGGTATCCGTGATGTAGCCACCGTTCGGCTCACCGCCCACTGCACTAATCACCGGCGTATCCGGCGCTAGGGTGTCCACGATGATCGTAATCGCTGTAGACGGGTCAGAGACGTTGCCCGCCTCATCGGTGGCGGTGGCGGTATAGACGTGGCTGCCCTCTCCAATATTACTGTCAGGACGCCAGCTCCAGTTGCCGCTGCTGTCTACCGTTACGGTGCCCACGACGGTCGGTGTGCCGTTAACGGTATCAGTGATGTTGATGACGTCGTTCGGCGTGCCGGTGCCGCTCAGGACCGGGCGCGGATCGTTGGTGGTTCCGCCATCGGGAACGGGGCCGGTGATTTGTGTAACGCTGTCGGTGACGGTCGGTGCCGCAGGCGTAGCCGGCGCTTCGGTATCAATGGTGATGGTTACCGGCTGCGACGGGGCGCTTTCGTTGCCCGTGCCGTCCACGTTGGTAACGGTCAGGGTAATGTCATAGGTGCCGCCAGGCAGCGGGGTTGATGGCGTCCAGGTCCAGTTGCCGGTGTTGTCCACGACGGCGTCGCCGATTTTGACGCCGTTGTTGTAGATCGTCACGGTATCGCCCGCCGTGCCGGTACCGCTCAGGGTCGGCGTGGTGTCGCGGGTGGTTTCGCCCGGGTTCAACGGTGTTTCTGTTCCGTCAGGATTGACGGTGATTGCCGGGATGTCCGGCGTGGCAGGCGCGACGGTATCTACCGTCAACACAAACGGGCTGGAGACAGTGGTATTGCCGGCGGCATCCGTGGCGTGAACCGTCAGCGAATGCGGGCCGTCGGTGAGCGGGGTAACGGGCGTAAAGCTCCAGCCGCCGTTGCCGTCAAGGGTGGCGGTGCCGAGCAGGGTTGCGCCGTCATAGACGGTGATCACCGCATCAGCCGGGGCGGTGCCCTGCAGCAGCGGCGTGGTGTCATCCGTGGTATCGCCGCTGCTAAGCGTGCCCTGAACGCCGCCGACGTCATCGGTTACGGTGGCGATGGTGGCTGCCGCTGGCGGTGTGGTATCGATGGTCAGGGTGAAGCCACCTGACGGCTGGCTGGTATTACCCGCGCCATCGGTGGTGACAGCGGTAAAGGTATAGGTGCCGTTAACAAGCGGTGTGGTTGGGGTATAGGTCCACGTGCCGCTGCTGTCGATCACAATCGTTGCGACATCGACGCCGTCCTGGCGAATGGTGACGGTTGAGCCCGGCTCCGCGGTGCCGTTGAGCGTTGGCGTAGTGTCGTTGGTACTGTCGCCAGAAGTGAGCGCGCCGAGGCGCTCCGGCACATCGTCCAGCGCCTGGGTAATGACCGGGGCGGCAGGCGCGACGCTGTCAATCGTCAGAGTCCAGGTGTTGGAGACGGGGCTGGTGTTGCCCGCCGCGTCAGTTGCGACGGCGGTCAGGGTATGTGGACCTTCAGCGATCGGGGTGTCTGGGGTAAAGATCCACACGCCAAGGCCATTGGCGACGGTCGTACCAATAGCTACACCGTCCACGCGGAGGGTGACCGTCGCGTTTGGTTCGGCGGTACCGCTGAGCGTCGGGGTGGCATCGTTGGTGGTCTCATTAATATCGAGCGAGCCGGTACGCCCGGGAACATCGTCCACGACTTGTGAAATCACCGGGGCGCCAGGCGCCGTCCCGTCGACGTTGATTGTCCACGAGTCTGATAACCCGCTCGGGTTACCGGCGGGATCCGTCGCCGTTGCCGTCAGCACGTACGTGCCATCGGTCAGCGGTGAGGGCGGCGTAAAGCTCCACAGGCCAGAGGAGGAAACAACCACCGTACCGAGGACATCGCTGCCGTTATAAATCGTGATGGTCGAGCCCGCTTCGCCCGTTCCGTTCACGGTCGGGGCCCGGTCGTTGGTGAGGCCGTTCTGGCCCACGGGACCGGTGGTGGCCTGCACGTCATCAATCACCGACACAATAACTGGCGTCTGCGGTGGGGTAATATCCGGTGCCGCCGCGGAGGTGGTTGGACTGGTGTTGCCGGCCGTGTCGGTAGCGTCAGCGGTCAGGATTTCACTGTTAACTTTTGGTGGGGTCAGCGTCAGGCTGAAGTTACCCTGACTGTCGGCAACAGCTGTGCCAAGGATGACGTTGCCTTCACGAATGGTCACCGTGCTGCCAGCTTCTGCGATGCCGCTGATGGTGCCGCCATCATTCGACACCACGAGATTACCCGGAGCAAGCGGTGGCGTGGTGTCAACTACCAGTGCGAACGGGCTGGAGATACTGGTATTGCCTGCGGCATCCGTGGCGTGAACCGTCAGCGAATGCAGGCCGTCGGTGAGTGGAGTCGTTGGCGTAAAGCTCCAGCCGCCGCTGCCGTCAAGGGTGGCGGTGCCGAGCAGGGTTACGCCGTCATAAACGGTGATTACCGCATCAGCCGGAGCGGTGCCCTGCAGCAGCGGTTTGGTGTCATCCGTGGTATCGCCGCTGCTAAGCGGACCCTGAACGCCGCCGACATCATCGGTCACGGTAGCGATAGTCGCTGCCGGTGGCGGAGTAATATCGACGGTCAAGGTGAAGCCCTCCGACGGAAGGCTGGTGTTACCCGCCGTATCGGTAGCAACGGCGGTAAAAGTGTGAGTGCCCTCGACAAGCGGCGTGGGGGGG
>NZ_QFXN01000079.1:0-11788 GCF_003144775.1 Enterobacter sp. CGMCC 5087
TATAAGACCACTGACCGTTGCTGTCGGTTAGCACTGTGCCAATATCAGTTCCGTCCAGACGGATAGTAACGGTTGAACCCGGTTCAGCTGTGCCGGTGAGCGTCGGCGTCGTGTCGTTAGTGAGGCCATTCTGGTCCACGGGGCCGGTGGTGGCCTGCACGTCATCAATCACCGACACGATAACTGGCATCTGCGGCGAGGTAATATCCGGTGACGCCGCGGAGGTTGTTGGTCCCGTGTTGCCCGCCGTGTCTGTGGCGTCAGCGGTCAGGATTTCACCGTTAACTTTTGGCGGGGTCAGCGTCAGGCTGAAGTTACCCTGGCTGTCAGCAACAACCGTGCCAAGGGTGATATCGCCTTCACGGATGGTCACCGTGCTGCCAGCTTCCGCAATGCCGCTGATGGTGCCGCCATCATTCGACACCACGAGATTACCCGGGGCAGACGGCGGCGTGGTGTCCACGGTGAAGATGACAGGCTCTGAGGCCGTACTCAGGTTTCCGGCGGCATCAGTTTCAGTGACGGTTATGGAGTGTGTCCCGTCCGGGAGCGGACCGTTCGGCGTGACGCTCCAGGTGCCGTTGGGCTGAACCGTTGTGGTGCCAACCACCACGCCGTTATCGTAAATGGTGATGGTTCCGCCGGGCTCGCCGGTTCCCGCCAGGAGCGGCAGTGAAGCATCGGTAAGCGCGCCCGACGTGATGGTTCCCCTGATAACGCCCGTATCGTCGGTCAGCACAATCGCGGTCGGTGCGTCCGGCGGAGTAAGATCCACCGTCAGGGTAAACACCGGTGAGGCAGGCCCGGTGTTGCCCGCGGCGTCGGTTGCCCGCACGGTAATCTGATGAGTGCTTTCACTCAGGTCAACCGACGGGGTAAAGGTCCAGGTGCCGTTGCTGGCGACGACCGCCGTACCAATAGCGACTCCGCCGTCATAAATCGTCACGGTCGAGCCCGCTTCGCCGGTACCGGTAAGCTGCGGACGCTGATCGTTGGTGCTGCCGCCGTTGCTGACGGCCCCCGTCTGCGGAGCAACATCGTCCGTTACGCTGGTGATTGCTGGCGCATCGGGCGCGGTGGTGTCCGGTGCGTTGAGCGTTGTGCCTGGGCTGGTATTCCCGGCGTTATCCGTCGCGGTGGCAGTCACCTGTTCGCCGTTGGTCAACGGTGTGCCGAGAGAGACGGTAAAGCTGCCGTCGCTGCCCGTTTTTCCTGAGCCAATAACATTCCCGTTCGCGTCTTTCAGCGTGATGGTACTGCCGGGTTCGGCGGTACCGGTGACGGTTTTACCGTCTGAAGAGAACTTAAGGCCGGAAGGCGCGTTCGGCGGCGTTGTATCCGGATCGGCAGGATCGACGGGTGTGTTGGGGTTGGGGCTATTATTATTGCCGTCATCTCCACCGCCGCCGCCACCACCGGTGCTTGCCGCCGCCGCGATGCCGCCCGCTGCGACAATGCCGCCCAGAGCCCATGGCCAGATGGCGGCACCACCTGCATCACTCCCGGATGCGGCCAGCAAGGCGTCCGTGGACGCGATGGATTCGTACGTGGCGGCCCCGGTGGGATCTTCAATCCACCATAACGCACCGTCACTCTCCTGGAGCACCAGTTGGCTCACGCCCTGCGCGTCGGTGACATAGAAATTTTTAAGGGTGATCACTTCCCCTGAGTGCAGTGTCACCACCAGATCGTTACCACTTCGCGCGAAGTGGGAGACATCGGCTCGCTCTACATGAAGCTCAACGATAGAGGAATGGCTCAGCGTAACCTGTGTGCCTTCCGTGGTCGTTTCCACGCCAGTAAGTTTCGATATAACAGAGATTTGGCTCATTTAGGCATTACTCCAGCAGATGTATCATGAATGGCGAGCAAGACGAGCCATCTCTGCAGAAGGTAAAGGGCGCCCCCGGCGCAGTCGCTGTTATCACGCAGCACTGACCGTTGTTTTTAGCGCGCACGATGCCCGCCATAATTCAGAGTGGCAACATCAGAGCGAATCTAATGACTTATAAAGAGAACAGTTTTTTGGGTGTTTTGTGTCTTATAAAACCCTGTAATTAATAGAAGAATTATTTTCAAGAATATAAAAATGATATAGACAGAAAACGATGGTTGTGCAAATTAAGCTTTCGTAAATAAGTGCCAAAACAATGAAGAGGGCATTAATACATTGGGTTTGTTAATAATTTAACTGGTTTAACTGTTTGTTTTTAATGATTTTGATTTTGTCTTGCGATGTTGATTTTAAATATGATTTACGCAGTATGATAATTGGTAGGAGACATTTTTAATATACTGTAAAACGTTATTGTTTAAGTGCGCTTAATATGCATTTAAGTTAGGGTAACGTTTTTGATATAAGATATATTATGTTACTTGTATAATGAAATATATTATCATGCAGGCTTAAAACTCTGCTATTACGCGAAAATAATAACGTTAAGGCAAGGGTGAAATAATCTGATTCATTGCCCTTGGGGCTACGATGTCAGCATGATTTTGCGACAGCAAAATATTCACGGTGAGAATGAATAAAAATCGTCAGTCGGGCGTTTACTGACGTCACTTCCTTCTTACCCTGGAGCTTTATATGAACACGACCTCGTTTCGTTTGATCCCGGTGCTGATTTTTTCCCTGCTGTCCCCCCTGGCGCTGGCAATGGGCAATAATAGTACCGAGAGCAAAACGCCCGATTGTCCTTCCGGACAGGTGTATGACAGCGCCACCCAGAAATGCGTGCCGGACAAGAGCAGCAGCCTCAGCGACCAGGACAAAACCAACTATGCGTACCATCTCGCGAAGAAAGGCGAGTACCAGGCGGCGCTCAACCTGCTTGATTCGCTGAAAAATGGCAATACGGCTGAAGCGTGGAACTATCGCGGGTTCGCCACGCGCAAGCTTGGCCGCACGGACGAAGGGATTGGTTACTACCAGCGCGCGCTGGCTATCGCACCGGATTATGCCAAAGCCCGGGAATATCTCGGTGAAGCGTGGATGGTAAAAGGACGTCCTGACCTCGCGAAAGAACAGCTGAAGGTGATTGCCGGTATTTGTGGCCAGTCCTGCGAGGAGTACCGTGACCTGCAGGCCGCCATCAACGGGCATCCGGAATCCTGATTTCCTCGTGGAGGGAAAACACATCGCTACCAGTGAAGTTCGTCAACAGTTAGCCGCACACCTGCCGCGTCTCTGGCGCTATGGGCTGGTGCTGTCGCGAAACAGGGATATCGCCGAAGAGCTGGTTCAGTCCACCTGCGTGCGTGCGCTTGAACGGAGCAGCCAGTATACGCCGGGCACGCTCATCGACAGGTGGCTGTTCGCGATACTGCACTCTATCTGGATTTCTGAGCTTCGGGCCCGATACGTGCGTCAGGGGCAGGGATTTGTGGCCAGCGACGAGCTTCTGGCGCCGGATACCTGCGAACAGGATGAGACGCGCCTGCATTACATGAAGGTGATGCAGCGCGTTAACGCGCTGCCTGAAGCCCAGCGCAACGCGGTATTTTTGGTTTATGTCGAAGGCTTTACCTACCAGGAGGCGGCGGAAACTCTGGGGGTGCCTATCGGTACCGTAATGAGCCGACTGGCGACGGCGCGGGCTCGGCTTGCCAGGTCCGCTGAAGCACTGCCTCCGGTAAAGGAGAAACGCTCTTGAACTCGCACCGTTTTGCACCGCCCTATAACGACGACGCTATCGTGGCATGGATAGATGGCGAGATGTGCCGCGCCGACGAGCAGCAATTTGAAGAACAGTTGAAAAGTGACGAACGCCTCTCCGGGCGAACCGCCGAACTGATGAAAAGCAGCCAGGATTTCGCCGGGGCGTTTGCCCCCCTGCTGGATGAGGCACCTCTGGAGACAATGCAGGCGCGTCTGGCGGCACTTCCCGATCCACAATCCTCCACGCCGGCTGGCGTCAGCAGGCGGGCGCTGATTGCCGCATCGGTCAGCTTTTTGATGGTCGGATCCGGGCTGGGCTATCTGCTGCGGCCCGCTTCCGCGCCAGCGGATGAGAATGCCCATATTCGCGACCTCGAAGCGCAATATATGTCCCTGTACAGCGTCGAGACGCTGCTGGATATGGACAGCGCAACGCCGGTCCTGCAGCACGGGCTGGAACGGGCCGCGCAGGACATCGGCATGAAGCTGCGCATGTCGCAGCTTGTCCTGCAGGGAGCAGAGCTGAAAATGGTGCGAATGCTGCGCTATGAAACCACCTCGATCGCGCAGATTGCCTGGATCAACGCCGACTACGGCCCGATGGCGCTCTGTATCTCTCCTGTAGATGAGAAGACGATGGCCTCTCTGCGCCAGGAGCAGCGGCACGGCATGAACCTGGCGTGGTGGCAGGAGGCGGGCTACCAGTTTGTCCTGATTGGCCGCAACCCGCCGTCTCACCTGCGGGGAAACGCGGAGCAGCTACAGCGGCTCATCTCAGGATGACGGGACGTTGTTCGTCTTAATCGCAATCGCGATGGCAATACGATCGTCCACGACCAGCGCAAACTTATCCATCCCGTAGGACGCGCGCGAGATCGCCGTCGTGGCATCCAGCGTGAGGGCCTGCGCGTGCGGGTCTTTCACGACGGCCTCCAGGATCACCGGGCGGGCAATGTTTCGCACGGTCAGCGTGCCGAACACCCTGAACCGCCCGTCGCCCTGGGCAACCACGCGAGAGCTGATGAACTCGATAGTCGGGTAGCGCTCGGATTCAAAAAACATGTCGCTTTTCAGCTGCCAGGTGAGCAGCTTGTTTGAGGCTACAAGAGTCGCTACGGGAATGGTGACGTGAATATGGTCGTCGACGTCATTTTCCGGGTTGAGCGTCACGGCGCCCGTCACGCCGCTGAACGTCGCCCAGGAGAGGATACCGCCGAAGGCGTGCCACGATAGCCGAATATCGGTGTTATCGGTGTCGATAAGATAGCTTTTCGGGGCAGCATGCAGGGAAGGGCATAACAGCAGAACGGTCAGAAAGGCCAAAAGGCGATACATAGTGGTTTCTCCGATAAGTGCGCACTGCGTAAACGCCCGAGGTGCTAATTATATTCGAAGAAATAAAAAAGGCCGCAAGCGCGACCTTTTCGTGAGTATAACTACTTACTCAGTGACTTTCTTTTCCAGCTCGCTGGCACCTTCTTTGGTTTTGTTCCAGCCTTTCTCAGCGCCTTCTTTGGTGGCATCCCACCCTTTCTCGGTGCCTTCTTTGGTTTTATGCCAGGCTTTCTGGGAATCTTCGCTGACCTTGCTGCCCAGGCTCTCGCTTTTGCCTTCCGCAGCATGCTTCTGTTTCAGCTTCAGCTCTTCACCTTTGTTATGCTCTTCGTGCAGTTTTTGCTTAGCCTCGTTGGCGTTTGCGTTCGCCGCCGCGACGGTATCGTCAGTTGCATGTGTGGTCGCAGCAAATACTGGGGAAGCCAGCAGAACGGCAGATAATGCGATAATTGTTTTTTTCATAATATCCTCATTTAACGTTATCGGTTATGAGCGTGATTCAGCATGGCACAGGCGAAACGGGATGGCTTTAGGAAAAAACTGTAATGAGATCAACATGCCCTGATGAGGGGTATTTCGCCTGAGGATTATCCAAAGGATAAAACGCCTATTTCCGCGAGGGCGGCGAGGGTCAGGAGAATGAAGATAATAACGGTTATGGGTCTGTACATGGTGGAGTTCCTTCCGGGTTGAGCGGCTATTCCGTAGCGCTGGGTGGTGTGGGTAATTTTGCACAGGAGAAGGGGGAAGGGGGTTGATGTTTGTCAAAGGTAAAGGGAACTTAGGGTGATGATACTAAAAAGCCCGCAGGGGTTGTACCGTGCGGGCTTTCAGGATTTCATCAGATGAATAGGGTTATTATTGGTGGAGATTCTGGTTGGCTATCCGGGGCTGCATAATTCTCAGGTGCATTTATCCAGCTCACCAGAAAGCCTTTTCATTCTGTTAAATAATGACTTCAGCTTACGTTTTCCGACGCTGGTGTGGCAGAAATCGTTATGTACTTTTTCAGACCAGACTCCCGTTTAACACCTTTTGGATCGGAAACAAAAGGAAGCCGCAGGCGAGGTGAATTTGATACTTTCAGTGTCCAGATATAATCCCCAATAAACCTGAAATCCACGCTATTGTCAGTGACCAGGAGATCCGCAAAACTCCCTGTCGAGTACTCATTGCCCAAACGAACAATTTCTTTAAGCCCGTCATGAACGTCAATAAGGGCAATCGTCAGGGATTCCTCGAAAATAATGTCATCCGTCAGAAACAGGATGTAACGCTGCTCATTAACCTGGACTGCTGCTTCAAGCACTTGTCCCGGTACAATAATGCTGGTGCTTTTACCATTGAGCACAACGTCAGATTGAGCCTGGGATACATCGGTAGCGTCGTGAACCTTAACCAGAGATATTGAATTAACCTGTTGCATAATCAATTCCACAAACGTCCCATTTCCCATGCGGCAAGCGCGCCGCCGACGAAGCCACCGATGAGCACGCAAACAGGTGCGCCTGGCCCACACATTAATCCCGCCATTGCACCACCTGCGGCAGCACCGGCAATACCTGCACCATTAATCGCTATCTGCCTGCCTGATTCAGAAACCTTATCATCAGCGGCATAAATTTCGTAAACAGAAATCGCAATCGAAAGAACAATTAACCCCCTTCCAACCCGCGAGAGCTGCATCATTTTCATATTTACTTGTGGGTTAGACTTGCCTGCGGATTCAACGATACCTGCATATATCTGATTTTTTTGTACTTCCGAAAGGTTGTTAAAATTTGCCTGTGGGCCGAATAAAGTTTTCGCTTTTTTTGCTACCAACTCATTAAGCGTCTTACCCTCGCTTTTTATTCGTTCGGCCATTGCCCGTCCGAGTGGAGTACTGCGAGAGCGCACCATCTCCATGATCAAATTTCTCGTTTCCTGAGCCTCTCGTGCCGCTTTGTCCCAGGAGATCACACCAGCATTGGCCTTAGCGCGTAAGTCTGCGGACATTTCTTTGATTCTTTTTGAGTATTCAAGGCGTAAGCGGGGATCAACTGACAACCTCGCGGCCGCAGCGGAAACATCGCCTTGCAAGGCATTCATCGCGCTTTCGAATTTATCGCGTCCATCGGTATCTAATGCGCTCAGCAACGTCGTATCCATATTCTCATTGTTCCTGTCATTGGCTCTGAGATGCATTGAACAAATTTCTAGCACATTATCGGCAAAAGTTCTTTTTAAAATTTATTAACTTTGCTTTTGATTTTGTTTCTTTTAGTTATATTTCAATGAGATATTGATGGGGTTAGGGGCTTTTCGCTATGAACGATTTGCAGCTTTAAAAGAATGGAGATTGTTGTTAGTCGGGATTACTTTGCTGGTTCAGCGCACCTTGGTAGTCAGTTGGTTTTATGTTCTTTTCAAAAAACTGATTCAAAATGGCTTTCATAAGGTGGGGCATAGGCATGTTTCACTGTCCGTTCTGCAAAACCAGCGCGCATTCCCGCACCAGCCGGTATCTATCCGATAACGTCAAACAGCGCTATCACCAGTGCATGAACATCGAGTGCTCGGCCACGTTCCGCACGCTTGAATCCATCGACGGGTTATTCGTTCACCGGTGACAGAGCCGGTTATCCCGGTCCCCGCACCGGCGGCCACCGTTAACCGTGCCGGTGCGTAAGCACGGCCAGTCATCAGGAGAAACATACGCGACCACACTGACGCTACAGAAAGCCTTTGAGGCCTGTCAGGCAAACAAATCCGCCTGGCTGCAACGCAGGGATGAACTGACGCAGGCCGAAAAGGGATACCGCGAACAGCTTGCCGGCAGAGGCCACAGCGGCCGGAGCCTGCAAACGCTACGTGAAATTATCGATGTGAAAAAGTGGGAAATAAATCAGGCTGCCGGGCGTTATATCCGCTCGCATGAGGAGGTGCAGCGCATCAGCATACGTAACCGTCTGAATGATTTTATGCAGGCGCACGGCGCGGAGCTGGCCGCCGCCCTTGGCCCTGAACTGATGAATTATTCCGGGCAGCATTCCGCCGTTCAGCGCTGCGCCATGCAGCACTCACTCGATTATCTGCGCGAGGCGCTACAGCTCTGGCTGACCGCCGGTGAAAAAATTAATTATTCGGCGCAGGTTAATGACATTTTAACGGCCATCGGATTCAGACCTGACGCGGCCTCGCGCGATGATAGTCGTGAAAAATTCACGCCCGCACAAAACCTGAATTACACCCGCTGTCGCGCAGAATTGGCCGTGCAGTAGTCCGCTTAAAAATCCCCCGAAAATCCCGCCATTTTTACGTATAAAAGCCATGCATAAGGTGCATGGTATTGCATGCGTTTTACAGACACTGAATCCCCCGTCAGCGCCAGCACTGGCGCGCCCTGAGGCCGGTCATGCGCCTGCATTAAAAGCGCCCCCCTTAAGCGGGCAGGAGTGGCGGGGAGAGCATTGCGCGCCAAGAGAGAATGTATTTAATTCAATTAAATTGATATTTATAAAATACGCAGGTGCAAAATTTTTCGCGTGGTGAGAAAGAAGAATGCTGATGTTCAGGAAAAAGTGAACTGACTTTGAGTGTGTGTCGAGGTGTGAGTGTGCGCGATTAATTATACTTTAAGTCACCTCTGTATGAGGCGACTTAGATTTATGCCGCTTTGTAACCTTCAGTGATTGTGCTGTTTTCAAGCATGTTTCTGAACGTTTCCATCAGTCCCAAAACTTCATCTACCATTTCATGAAAATCATCTAATCCTATTTCAATTTCTTGACCGTGAGCTATGTGATTTCTTCTGCTAACTAATTTTTGATCAATCAATTTCTCTCTAGATTCAAATAAACTATAGTCGAGGCCTAAGCACCAAAGTATTTCTTTAAGGACTGTAGTCGAAAGATTTGACTGGGTGTCTACGACGTTTTTTACTGGGATTCGAGCTCGACTTTTTTGATTGCTTAAAATGTATTTTGTAACTTCATCGAATGCGGAGTATTTCTTTGATGCGTGAGCACTATCAATTCTCCCTTTTACAATAAGTGTAATAAAGTTGCTTTTTAATTCTTCGATGCAATGTCTTTGTGCAGAAACGTATTCAAGGAAGTAGGTTCCTGTTTTTTTTACAAAACCCTCCCAGTGGGCATACATAAGTGCTATGCCTGCGCGGCATAGCACTTGTTTTTGTATTGGAGACGAGAATTCTTTTAGGGTAAGATTTCTCATCTCGTTAATTTCACGCAGTCTCCAGATTCGGTCTTCTGCGATCTTATCAATAAGTTCCTCTTTTGTTTTTATCATTTTTTAAATATTTCCCTGCCTAATGGTATAAGGTGAGGCAGGCGTCTCGTAGCAGTCATTCCTGAACCGGACCAATCCGTGAATTCTTGATTTGACCAAAGACTAGACACAAGATTATTTATATTTTCGGCAGCAGTCCCTTTTGAAATATTATATGCAAGGCCATACGAAACAGCTTCATATTGTGAGACAAGAAATCCTCCTGAATATTTAGATTTTGCAGTATTAAACCTTTTAAATGAATTATCACCGCAACAATCAGCAAGTATTGTGAAGGTTTGACGGAACAAGTCGCCCCAATACGCAGTGTCGAAACTATCATCTACGCAAATTTCACGCATTTTTTCAGTAATAAATACACCAACATCACCCATAGAATCTAAATCAATAGGATCAATTAATGAGAATATAATAAATCTCAAGGCTAACTCAATATCATAGGATTCACTAATCGCCCTATCACTCAATGCTGTACATTCAGTGAATTTGTCAAATTTAGCAAGCTCCGATAACCAAGAATAGAAATCTTTATTTAACATTACTAAAATGCAATTTCTGACTTCTTGAGCGCTTAATCTTGAACCGCCCGTGTTAAGTCTTTGGAATAAATCATATTTTGCAGTTTCATCACTTTCTTTCAAAATAATACTAACGTTAAGTTTTGAACGTTTAATCGTAAGTCTAAGGTTTTGACCGATGCTATTAGGATCATTATCGCCGAGTTCACCGTCACCTTCCCATTTTTTGTTGTCTAGGCTAGGTAAGTATTTTGTTCCGGAAAGAACTAATGGCGGAATGAGTTCATTATTCTCATCTCTTAATTGCCCAATGAATTGATATATTGTTGAAAGTCGTTGTAACCCATCAACAACGTCCCATACACCATCTGCTCTTTGACTAACAAATATAGGGGGGACTGGTATTCCTAATAATATAGATTCTATTAAATTGGTTTTTTGTGCTTCAGACCATCGATAGATTCGCTGAAATTCAGGATGTATGTCGATTTCACCGTTTTCGTACAAAGATAACCATTCTCCTATAGAAATAGCATAGCCATCTGTACGGATCTCTTTTCTTCTATCATTTACTTCATCAATTAATGACATCATAATTCCTTTGTTGATTTTTTTCACAAATGAAGCCCACCAGTTCATTATTTTATGACGGACCTCAAGATAAGTAGAACTATTATATGCTCGTCTAACTTCATTCTTCTCAATATGAGCAAGAGCTGCTTCAATCACATCTGAATTAAATTCTTGCTCATTCATTGCTGTGCTTGCTATAGAACGTAACCCATGAGCGACCAATTTACCACCGTATTCTAATCTTTTTAAAGCGGCATTTGCGGTTTGGCTGTTCATTGGTCGTTTTGGATCATGCCTGCTGGGAAAAACATGCTCACGGTGAGCACTGATTGGCTTCCAGAGCTTTGCATCAAGATCGATCTCTGCCCATCGAGCCCCGGAAAACTCTGAAGGGGGCACAAGGGTCAGGAGCTGCCACTCAATTAGACAGCGAGTCGAAACAGATAGATTCGACATGACTAGAGAACGCATCAGCTTTGGCAATTCCTCTGGCCGCAGCGTCAGCATATTTTGCTTTTTGGGCTTCTTAAAGGCCATCCCAACTCCTGATGCTGGGTTCGCATCAATCAGACCCGTGTTTACGGCATAAATCATTATCTCGTTAATGCGTTGCACCAGTCGGCGTACAGTCTCAAGCGCCCCACGAGCTTTGATTGGCTCAAGAGCTTCAACCAGTGTCCGGGCTTTGATTTTCTGAACGGGGATATCACCGATGGCAGGGAATACATCTTTCTCCAGTGAGCGCCAAATGTCTTTTGCGTAATCAAGGGTAACGCTTTTGCTTTTGAGCTGGAACCAGTTAGCGGCGACCATTGAAAAAATACTGTCCAGTGCAATTTGCTGCTGTTCCTCTGCAACTTCAGCCTGAATTTGCGGATCGATTCCGTTGGCTAATAAGGCAAGGTAATCTGCTCTTAACCCTTTGGCATCAGCAAGCGAAAGTGCAGGGAATGCACCGAACCCCATCATTGTTCGCTGCTTTGTTGCGGGACGTTGATAACGGAAACGCTAGAGCTTTTTCCCGCTGGTTTTCACTATCAGAAAAAGCGCATCGCCATCATGCAGCGTTAGATTCTTCTCTAACGCCTTAGCGCGTAGGACTTCGGTGTTGGTCAGGGGGCATATTGTCCGTGCCACTGTGGCCGCGTCTTCATGAATCGGTATACGCTTTTAGGCATACGGCAGGATGTATACCTAAAAGCGTATAACAATATTCACCGGATTTAGCCGATGTTCTGGAGCGATAAAAGGCACAAAAAAGCCCGCAGGGCTTGCGCCATGCGGGCTTTCAGGACTTCATCAGTCGACTCTGGTAATCACCGATGGAGAATTTTGGTGGAGCTGGCGGGAGTTGAACTCGCGTCCGAAAAGTATCTAACTCATTGAAAATAAATAATTCTCTTGCTGT
>NZ_QFXN01000080.1:0-39770 GCF_003144775.1 Enterobacter sp. CGMCC 5087
TGTATACCTCAAGTGCATTTTACGTGCATATTGAGGTCTGTCTAACGTCCTGATTCTGTCCAACATTTTGAAATATTTCCCCCGCTACAGCGCGGCTGAAATCGCGGTTTTACCGTCATATTCAGCCAAGTATTTACCGTAGTTGCGGAATATCATTTCCGGCCCTTTGTGGCCCATCTGTCCGGCAAGCCAGAAGAGGTTAACGCCCTGGCTAATATGCTTGGTGGCGAATGTGTGCCGCGTCTGGTACGGGTTACGATAGCGCACGCCAGCTTTTTTCAGCGTTGGCACCCATGCTTTTTTACGGATAGCGTCGGCGTTCGCCCAGGGTTCTCCCGTTTTCGGGTCGCTGAATATGAACTCACTTTTCATAAAGGTGTATTGCTTCTGCGCCTGCAGGGCCGCCAGCGCCTCACTGTTCAGCTCCACCTTACGGGTACCGGCTTTTGTCTTGGTGCCTTTAAGTACCCCTACGACACTGGCCGCCTGAACGTGGGCTGTGTTCGCGATGGTGTCGAGATCAGGCCAGCGCAGCGCGCACAGTTCGGAGCTCCGCAGACCGGTATTGAAAGCAAAGCGGAACAGGTTTTCCCATTCCGGGTACCTGCAGCTCTGGTAAATGGCGAGGGTTTCCGCTGGCGTGAACGGGTCAACCTCGTAATCGTCGGCGCTCGGGCTGCTGTCGATCACGTGGTACCGGCTGGCGCTGACGAGGGTTACCGGGTTAATGGTCAGCAGGCCATCCGTAACAGCTTCATCGATGGCGCTGCGCAGAAACGAAAGGTTATTCCTGGTCGTTTTCAGCTTTGTTTTCCGGCTGGCTATCCAGTTTTTAAGGACCGCTGGCGTCAGTTCTGACACGTGGAGTTTATGCAGGGCTGACAGCGCCGACAGGCATTTTTCATAGCCGTTGATAGTCGACGGGGACAGGTTGCGGTTCTGGCAGATTTTCAGGTACTCGTCCAGGTAAGACTTTATGTTTTTGGTTTTCTTCACCACCCCGAAAAGCTCCAGTTTTTTGGAGTTGGGGAAATATTTCGCATAATCGAATGTGCCGCCGGCAATCTGGTTTTGTATCTCCCCGAGCAGGCGCTCGGCGTACTTCACACCGCGCGCGTTTGCTTCCATTTTGGAGAGGGGTTCCCGGCACAGAACCCCTTTGTATGTGAAAGTGATAACCAGAGTGTCGCCAGTTTTATGCTGGCGGATGGTTACTCCTCTTGGGAGAGATAATGATCCTTGTTCTTTCTTGCCCACTTTGAAACCTCCGTTAAGTCAATCCAGCGTTCTTTAACGCCATCGACTTTTAATACATGTACTCCCTCCTTCCATAACCCCCTTTGTATCCGTTTGTTAACGGCTTCTACCGTTTCCCCCGCGTCCCTGCAGTACGTAGAAAGGGGTACGCAGTCAAGACTCATGGCTGACCTCCCGCCCGAAAGCCTGGGCATTTTCCAGTTCATTAGCTGCATAAATCAGGGCGTTGTGATGTGAGCGAAAACCACCATCGAGTTCGCGAGCAGCTCTGTCGCGCAATATGTCGATCGCATCCTGATAGTCATTCTGGCAATCGGCTGACTTTTCAGCCGAACTGGCCGGCAGCTCCCCCAGCACCATCAACATGTTTTCCGGATCGATGGGAATGGTGGCGAGCCCCAGCTCTTTGGCCTCCACCGCTAAACGGGTCCAGCGTTCAATAATTTCAGTGGTACCTTTTTTCATGGCATGCCTCAGAAACCTATCAAAAATTTATACTCAATCAGCGCGCCGAACACGACGGCCACCAGCAACAGGCCAAACAGCATAGAGAGGAGGAAATACTTCATCGTGATGCCTCCCGAAAAACAGCTCTGTACGCACGCAGCATGTCCCGAGACTTGCCGGATAAAACCGTTCTCATGAAGAACATCCCGCTACGGGTTGCTACGATTCCGGGTGTGTGTAGCAGCGTGACATCTACCACTCTGTTATGTTTACGGAACTCGAAGACGGTGCTGGTGATAACGATATTTGCTACAGCGCCATAGTCCTGGTATTGGATTTTCATTCAGCGTACCCCGGCAGGTTTTGTTGCTTTGAGTTCGTCACGTTCTTTCACGTAGCGGTCGTGCATGGCATCCCACTTGTCACACCATTTCTGCGCTTCACGCTTATGTTTAAGGATGCGGCGAAGTCGGCGAACACAGCGCTGGTGAGACATGAAATATTCGTGGGTTACACCGCCGCGTTGCCAGCAATTCAAATCCGGGTTAAGTGGGTGGACGGCCTGTACATCCGGGTGACGTTGTTGGAAACCAGAACGCTCGAAAGCGTGAGAGGTCATGAAGAATGCCAGATATCGGATCGCGGTATCGCGGCTAAAGCATTTCTTCATACGACCGTGGAGAGCGGCGACGAACAACGGGCCGACAGGTGTATCATGCTTCTGTAGTGCCAGGTCAATCGCGCTGGCGGTGCGGTTGTCGATCATTTCTTTATTTCTCCCGAATAACGTTCATGACTCATTACTTCCCAGTTCTGGCCGCCGTCTTTAGATAACATCCGCCAGCGAGGGTTAACTTTCAGACTGAGGTAGCCGGTGCGGTAAATGCGTCGCGCATATATGCGTTTACGCCGATATCGCAGCAGGACCTGCAGAGCCTGCAGGTGCACCCACTCAGGAATTCGTATCGCTGTCAGGGCCATTGTCCTTCTCTCCTGCTGGTGGGGTGATCGTGTAACCGGCGCGTTCAGCCATCCATAAAAAAGTCTCCAGCGATGCAGTAACCTCGCCGTTCTGAACCGGGCGCGCGTGGATAACTTTCCCGTTCTCGATTGTCAGCACGATATTTACTGGTTCGTGCGTGATAATTGCTGTCTGATCACTCATGGCTTGTCTCCGCTGTGACTGATTTTTGTTTCTTGGCAAACTCGACCAGCTCAGCAATGAGATCGTCGATTAATGCCTTTCCGCTTTCTGTCAGGAACTCACCGCTGCCATTCACATCTACGGCGTTGCTGTAAATTCCTCTGATGGCTTTTACGCCGTCGATATTCCCGTATTCACTGAGAGCCAGCTTTTCAAATCGTCTCAACAGACCATCAAGCAGTATTTCTGTTAATTCGACGGTGTTTATTCCCCCCTTAGGCATATTAATAATGATGCAGGTGCTTCCGGTTTTACGCTGGTGGCGTAATAACGCAGCCTTTAAAATTCTTCGGCGATACGTAGTTATTAAGTTATCCATTGTTGTTTTCATTCGCCCCAAACCATGAGTTAATATCCGATGAATGATTCCAGGCAATTTCAATCAATGCGAATCGCTGGGCATCATCCATTTTTAAGAAATTCTCTGAAATCGTTTGAAGCAAGTAATAAAGCTGCTCGGCATGCACGCTCATTTCCTGCGTTGTCCAGTTACGTGCGTTTACCGTTGTTGGGATTCGTTTGCTCATATTCATACTCCATAGGCTTTGCGCATGAATAGGTCTGATATATGGCGGTACTCCTCGCCATAGGTCATAAAGAAAAGACATGCTGTTTTGTATGCCGCTTTATCTTTGATGAATGTCATTTTTTTACCAATCCTGTTTTCAGGTTGCAGTAAGCCACACCAGTTAAGGCGTAATTAAATTAATTGTATTATTTAATTTATTTTTGCTTCGATGATTTTTAATTCATCACAGGCTTTCGATGCGTAATCACGAATGGCGGCAGCTAAATAAGTTTCTTTCCTTTCATTATCTTCATCAGTGAAATATTGTTCACAATAGGCGGTGGTAAGTGCATCTAACTTTCTTGCTGTAATTACTGCATCAAAGAAGAGATCGTCAATGTCACCTATAGATGAACGTGCATCAGCTAGCAGTGTCATAACTCGATAAAGGCCGTCACCAGTCTGTTTATCATGCTCACCATTTTCGAAAATATCAGTGATGATTTTCTCTGCTTGGTCGATTGCGTTGTTTGCGGAAATGTTCATTTTTGATCTCCAGCGTATGGCGTACTTTTTTCCAACACTTCGATATATTCATAAGCTTTTTCTCCTGTCTTGAGCATTGAGCGTAGGAGGCAAGACAAAGCATTGTCTGTTTCACCCATATCTGGAGAGTTTTTAAATATTAATTCTAACAACGATGTATTTTCTTGAATCTCAGCAGCGAGATCTTCCAGCATTTCTGTTGCCGATTTGGGTTTTGTATTTTTTTTTGTAGTTACAGGGTTTTGAGAAGATGAAATTGAGGCATCAACTAAGAGGGAATTAATAGCCACAAGATTATCTTCAATTTCACATGGTTCTATAACCTTGTGAGATTCGATTAAAGAGACTAATACGGCTTGTGCCATCGCTATAAGTTCTATGGTGGATTTAGTACGCATATTTTTATCCCCAAGCTATGTTTGAATACTTTTGTAATATCAAGTTTAACTTGATAATTAGAGGATATGGCGAGGATGTGATTTCGTCAAGTTAAACTTGATGTTTTTTTTGGGAGGGAGAGGTCAAAACAAAAAAACGGGCATTAGCCCGTTATATTTCAGATGGTTAACCAAATCTGTTGATGTTAAACGGAACTGAGGAGATTACTTTGGATTGTATGTAAAGCAAGTTGAGTGCCTCTTTCTCTATGCTCCAGGGCTGGTAGTTTGAATTATCTGAAAGGACTACCATTTTAGAGCCCATTTTTTGAAGACGTTTAACATAGCATTCACCATCGAAGCAGAATGCATAAATACCATCACCATCGAAATAAGTGACAGATTTATCAAGGAAAAGTAAATCTCCCGGAGAAATGGTGGGGGTCATACTGTCGCCTCTGGCATTACCTATCTCAATATTTTTGAAAGGTCTGTTTCCAACCAATTGACGCGCATATTCGGGATCAAGTTCGATAGACCTGACAACATCGATGAAGTCTCCCTTTACACTGGTGCCATCTCCGCAACTAAACTCAACGTCAAGCACATTGAACCTCACGCTATCAGTATGGGTTTCATTTCTGTGCGAATTGGGAAATGTCGGGCTCTCTGACTCACCAAGAAACCATGACTGGGGGAATCCGCTGATTTCAGATAGTCTTGCAAGCCGTTTACCTCGTGGAGAAGTCTCGCCAGTGGTCCAGTATTGGACTGATTGTGCTGTTACGCCCAACTGCCTGGCTAGTTCTGCCTGACTCCATCCTTTAAGTTTTAACAGTTCATTAATCCTTTCCGCAGTTCTCATTACCCCCTCCTCGATGCAGCAGTCACAACATCAAACACCAATATGTAAAGCTTACCTTGATTTTAAGTGTACATGAGTAAATTCTATCTTGCATGTTAATTTAAACTTGATATCCTTGGTGTATTGTCAACTTTAACTTGATGGTGTCATATGGATGAGAAAATCCGTTCTCGACTACGGAGTTCTGTCTCTCAGAGAGCGATTGCTAAGGGGCTTGGAATCTCACCTCAAGCGGTAAACCAATGGTTCTCTAAATCGGTTATCCCACCACGTTATGTTTTAACAATATGTGAAATGACTGAGTGGAAAATTGTTCCTCATGATGTTCGTCCTGATTTGTATCCATCGCCAGAAGATGGGATCCCTGACTTCCTGCGGCGAAAAAGTTAAGGCTGGCTGATTTTACCGGAGGCGATATGTACCCGGATTATGTGCAGGTTGAAATGCCATCGCTTTACAGCCAGGCAGACGCAGCCTGGATACAACAGCAACTACTGGGTTTACCTCCATCCCTGAGGCGAAAAGTCTCGCTGAAGTATGCAGAGGTTTACGAAATCACGTTTGACGTTGAACCCGTGTCCTACCGCAAGGAGAACCGGGCAAGGCATGAAGCCAATGTGAGGCTTCGCCGGTTCGTTGAAACACACGGCCGTGCAATTCAGGGGTATACGACTCTGCCACCCCTGGCTGGAACGCAACACCGCACCTGAATGATGCCGGGCTTAAAGGTGCCTGGTTGCAGTCTGACTTAAAGGTGTCAGCTGCTGGTGGGGTGGTTACTCCCGGTTACCTTTTTCTGTCTCGATGTACTTGTTTGCTAGTACAGAAGTAAGGGAGAGGTAAGAGGGGGGTAAGGGGGGAGATCGGAGAGGGATGGGAATAGGCCTTTTCCAGAAGGCAGCTCCATTGGTTAGGTAGGTGCAGATCTCAGAGACAGAGCCCAAAAACGCCACCGTACTAGCAAGGTGGTACGCAGTGGATCGGGTATGAAACCGGGAAGGTTTTTCCTGGAAGAGTGAAACGTAAAGGGGTTGATAATGCTGAACATCACACCGAATTTTGCACAGGAACGCGCACTCAATATGCTGCGCCGTGACTGGAAGGCATACGAATCTTTCATGATGTATATGCCGACTGGCAGCGGCAAAACCGGGCTGGCTGCTTTCGTTGCTGCTGGTCTGGTAAGCCGTGGTATGCGCGTTCTGTTTGTCGCCCCTTACACCATCCTGATTAACCAGACGGCACAGCGATTTGCTCAGTATGGCCTGCCGGAAGACCAGATCAGCTTTATCTGGCGTGACCATCCGAACTATGACCCCAGCCTGCAGATTCAGATCGCCAGCGCCGATACGCTGATCCGCCGCGAATTTCCTCAGGATATCGATCTGCTGATTGTGGATGAAGCCCATCTGCGCAAACGCCGCATCCTGAAAGAGATTGAACGGATCACCACAGAAACCAAAGCGAAGGTTATTGGCCTGTCCGGTACCCCGTTTTCACCCTTTCTGGGGAATTACTACCAGCGTCTGATTAAGCCGACCACCATCGGAGAACTTATCCAGCGCGGCGATCTGAGTAATTACGAATTTTTCG
This sequence comes from Enterobacter sp. CGMCC 5087, assembly GCF_003144775.1. Classification (NCBI taxonomy): domain Bacteria; kingdom Pseudomonadati; phylum Pseudomonadota; class Gammaproteobacteria; order Enterobacterales; family Enterobacteriaceae; genus Enterobacter; species Enterobacter sp. CGMCC 5087. The sequence goes on from NZ_QFXN01000080.1 coordinate 6,798, forward strand.
CGCCAACCAAACCGGATCTGAAAGGCGTTAAGACTAAAGCATCGATGGAGTATGGCAGCGACTACGACGAAGCACAGCTGGCGGAGATTATGTGTGGCTCTGATCTGGTGGGCGATATTGTCGATAACTGGCTGCGTAATGGCCGTGATCTGCCGACGGTGGCGTTCTGCGTCAATAAGGCCCACGCCAATTACGTCACTATGCAGTTCAACAAAGCCGGTGTTAATGCCGAAGTCATGGTGGCTGAAACGCCGCACGAAGAGCGCCAGCTAATGATCCACCGTTTCGAGACGGGCGCTACAAAAATCATCGTCAGCGTCGGCGTACTGGTGGCGGGCTTCGACAGTGACGTTCGTTGCATCATTTACGCCCGACCGACAAAAAGCGAAATTCGCTGGCTTCAGGCGCTGGGCCGTGGTCTGCGAACTGCCCCGGGGAAAGATGCCTGCCTTATCTTCGATCACAGCGGTACCGTCCATCGCCTGGGATTTCCTGACGCCATCGAGTACAACGATCTGCCCTCTAAAAACGACGGGATGAAAGAAGCTGCAGCTCGCGTAGCCGAAGAACGGGAGGAAAAACTCCCGAAGGAATGCCCGGAGTGTCATTTCATGAAACCTGCAGGTGTCTACGTCTGCCCGAAATGCGGATTTAAACCGCTGGTCGGCGAGGATGTGGAAACCGACACACAGCGCAATATCAAAAAGCTCAGCAAGGGCGAAAAGGTTTACACCAAATCGGACAAACAGTCCTGGTGGAGCCAGATCAAATTCTATCAGCGACAGCGCACTTCGATGGGGAAACCCATCAGTGACGGCTGGTGTGCGCATACATTCCGCGAAAAGTTCAATGAATGGCCCAACGGGCTGAGCGATTTTCCGATGGAGATTACCCCGGAGGTAAACAACTACATCAGGCACAAACTCATCAAATTTGCGAAGGGACGGGAGAAGGCCGACAGCAAGGCGGGTGAGCCCACCGACAGCGCGGCCACCACAAACCGGATCATCAGCGCAAAACAAAAGGTTGAAAACATTCGTAGTATGCTGGGGAGAAGAACAGCGTGAAGACAGCAGAAGCGGCAAAAGGCCGCTGGACGGAAATTCTTGAACATTACGGCTTGCCGCCGATAACCGGGAAAAATCACTATAAGGGAGAATGTCCGGTATGCGGTGCGCGCAGCAAGTTTCGCATTGATGACCGCGACGGTGCCGGGACGTGGATCTGCGTATGTGGCAGCGGCGACGGCATGAAACTACTCTCCCTCACGCAAACCGGGAAGACTTTCTCAGCACTCTGTGCGGAGGTGGATCAGCTCATTGGCAATGACTACCGCCGGGAGAAAATCCCGGTCAACAGCTCGGCGGCGAAGCTACGCCAGCGCGCCATCAGTAAATTCGCGAAGCTGCTGCCCTTGCGCGGTACCAACGGGGAAGGGTATCTGCGCCAGCGCGGGATCAACAAATTACCCTCTGAGGCGATCCGGTTCTGCGAAAAGCAGCGTCATGCTGGCAGGATTTATCATGCCCTCTACGCTCTTGCCACCGATGATAAAGGTGAGCTGTGCTATCTCCACCGAACTTTACTTGAAGGGGATCGCAAAGCGCCGCTGGGGGAAAGCGCCAAACGTCAAAAATCCCTGCAGGAAGATAACTACCTCGAATATGCCCGCTCGGTAGCCATCCGTATGTTTCCCGTGTCCTCAACGCTGGGGATTGCAGAGGGTATCGAAACGGCGCTCTCCTGCTATCAGATTTATGGTGTGAATACCTGGGCGGTAATGAACAGCAATTTCATGAAAAAATTCCGGGTGCCGGCAGGGGTAAAACATCTGATCGTTTTCGCTGATATGGACAAGCATTCTGCCACCGGGCAGGCTGCGGCGTTTGAGTGCGCCCACGCCAATCTGCTGGCGAAAAATGACCTTGTGAAAGTCAGCGTACGCTGGCCGGACAACGGTGACTTTAACGATATGCTCATGAATGGCGATGAAGTTCGTGAGCTGGTCTTCTACAAGAAAAAGGTGGCTGCGTAATGCGTACTGATAACAACGAACATAGAGCACTATTCACCATCCCGACGGCAGCGCACAGCTCCGCCCTCGCAAACATCAAGCCTCTGCCCGAGCAACGGAGAATCACCGGGCATAAGCAGACTGACGCTTATCTTTGGGTGCTGGAGGTTATCCGCCTGAACGAACCCGCACATCTGGACGCAGCCGAAGCCGCGCTGGAGAAAATTAAAATCTCCCCAAAAGAGGCCGAGGAACGTTACGCGCGTTATTTGCTGGCGAATGGTGGAGATCCTTTCCAGGTTGCTTTCGGTACCATCGGCATGGATAACCCGGCCCAGGCAATCAAGAACGCCCGGGAGGACATCAAAAAAGCAGCATCAGTAAGGGCCACGTTCGGCAGCTATGAGGCAGCTCTCGAAGATGTGGAGGCCGAGCGAGTAATTAAGTCTTCCCAGAAATTTATCGATGATCATCTTTGGGGCTGGACTCCGGCCGAGAAGAAAGCTGGCAGCATTAACGGCAGCCGTATGAACGAAATTGATGAACAGCGACGGGCATTTGTTGAGGGTTATCGCGATGTGTTACCTGAGCCTCATACGCTGTCTGATGTAGTTCGTGAGTTTGTTTTCTGGGATTGGCTCTATGGCGTTCGCCATACCGCGGGAAAGGAACTCGGTTATGAATTTGGTTACTCCGAGCATCACGAATCCGTATATGACCGCGAGCGCTACCTTGAAAAATTGCTGGCAATCATCAAACCCGTGACGCGAGTAGAAGCTATCGAGGTATGCCGTTGGTTTCTGGCAAGCGGAAAGGACGAATTTATGGAAGACAATGGCGCCGCGGTCATTCTTAATCTTGTTGGGGAGTGCGAATAATGAAACTTGAGGCATCGCTAAAGCACTTCAGCCCTCAGGGGATGCACATCAGCGACGACGTGAAAGGAACCTCTCCGGACCGCCTTACAGGAACAGACGTTATGGCGGCCATTGGTACCACCAGCAGCCGAGCGCGGTTTGGTCTGGCTGCCTTCTTTGGTAAGACCGGGATCAGCAAAAGCGATGAGCAGCTGGCTGTACAGGCTCTGGCGCGTCATGCAATCGAATCAGCGCCCAAGAATGTACGTAAAGCAGCTGCAGGAGAGTTTGGCTGGTGCATGCTGGTGCTCGCACAATTCGCCTTTGCCGAATACTCCCGTTCAGCGGAAACCAGCGTGACGTGTCACAGCTGCAGTGGTACCGGACGAACAACCCGCGAGCAGATTACCCGCAAGGTTTCTTACCCATGGGGTAAAGCGCCATACTGGGCCAGCCGCTCTCGTGCCGTCCGCCCGTCTGACTGGGAGCAGTGGACAGAGGTAACAGAGGTTGTACCGGCGGTCTGTGATGCTTGCGAAGGCAAGGGAACAATCAGTGCTCGCTGTCGGTGTGGTGGTAAAGGTGAAGTGTTGGACCGCAAAGCGACCAAAGACCGTGGCGCGCCGGTTTTCAAAACGTGTGAACGTTGCTCTGGTAATGGCTTCTCTGCTATCTCCTCGGCGACGGTACACCGTGCCATTCTGAAGCGTCTCCCGGACCTACATCAGTCCTCATGGTCACGCAACTGGAAGCCGTTCTATGAGAGGTTGGTTGATACGCTGATCAAAGGTGAAAGGCAAGCGGCAGAAGAATTTGAGAAGGCTACCCGTTATTGATGCGATCGAAGCAAATGACAACATTTTTTTAATTTATAGCGTTGACTTTGCATAAGGTTGTCTTGTAAGCTTCAAATCGTGGGATATAACGCCTACACGAAATCAAACCCGCCTCCGAGCGGGTTTTTTTATGGCCGTAACAGGAAAGAGCATTGGGTTTATGGGCGTTCTGCGTCGAGGGCCGCCCTTCGGGGGAAAGAGTGACGATAACCCGTCACAGTAGGTCCAGTGCTCTCTCCGTTACGGTTAAGTGCAGTCCTCAGAGACAAGCCGAAGATAAGCATCGGCAACCGTAACCAATTACTCCCGAACCAGGTCAACACGAATGAATACATTCATCATTTGTGCATCCGGCCCGTCTCTCAATAAAACAGATTGCGAACTGATCTCCGGATCGGGGCTGCCGGTTATTGCTGTTAACTCCACCTGGCGAGCCGTGCCTGATTGTGAATACATTTACGCGGGTGATCTGCGCTGGTGGGATGCAAACATCGATGTTCTGCCGTCCTCCGCCTCTCGCTGGACCTGTAATTACCGGGCTCATAAACGCTATGGGCTAAATCTGTTTGATACAGATACCCGGTGGGCCTTCAACTCCGGGCAGCGCTCGATTCTGTTTGCTGCCAGTCAGGGGGCGAAAAACATCATCCTGTTAGGGTTTGACTGCTCCATTAATGGCGGTAGTCACTGGCATGGTGATCACGTCGGGCTGGATAATCCTACAGCAGAGAGTGTTACGCGATGGCGCGGGGAGTTTGCCAATACCGCCAGAGCGCTGACCGGTAAGGTGAATATCATCAACAGTAGCCGCCAGACAGCGCTTAAGTGCTTCCGGCGTCTCGGCCTCAATGAGGCTTTACGAGAGGTAGCATGTTAAACGTTCCTCTATTCATTGAAGGCATGCTGGGCATGGGTGACAACATCTACCAGCGCGCTTTCGTTAAGCAGTTGCCCGCCGGTACTTATATCCGGACCGCCTGGCCCGAACTGTATGAAGATTTGCCCGTTCTGCCCGTTCGCAGTTTTACAACGCTCCGCACGCAGCGCAAAAACGAGTACCGGACGCAGGCCGCTTTTCACCTGCCGCCAGATATGCGCCAGACAAAACGGATTTTCTACGGTCCGGATCATCTACGGCGCGGTTCAATATTTGACGCTATGCGCCAGCAGTTTGGTACCGAGCCGTCAGAACTTGACTTGCCCTCTTACGGACCCGCTGAATTTACGTCTGAAAAGCCGATCGCGGTAATTCGTCCGGCTACTGTTCGCAGTGAATGGCGCAGTGACTCCCGTAATCCTGATCCGGATTACCTGTTGCAGGCATCCCGGCTACTGAGAAAGCATTTCTGTGTAATCAGCGTGGCTGACCTGCAGGAGGGGGAGGAGTGGACCGTCGGCGAACTTCCCGAAGCAGATCTGCGCATGCACTCCGGCCAGCTCAACTTCAAATCGCTGATGCGCCTTATTGAGCATGCCGCCGTGGTGGTTACGCCGGTGGGCTGGGCACTTCCTGCTGCTATTGCCTATAAAACGCCGGTGTACGTTGTCGCTGGTGGGCGAGGTGGTCACAACGCCCCAGAAATCGTAACCGATCCGGCGATGGATCTTTCTCGTGTTGGTTGGGCAATTCCCGACAATTACTGCCGCTGTGAAGCATGGGATCACCACTGCGACAAGCGGATTTCAAATTTCTCCGATAAATTCGAGGCCTGGCTCCATGAAGTCGTTTTATCAGGAACTGGAAAGCGGGCTGGTATTTTTACCGGAGCTGGGGATCGGACGTTACCCGGTTCCGGCGTCACGCCCGTATGACGAGCAGTATTTTGCGAAGTATCAGCAGCTGGCCGACACCGAAACGGGCAGAGCTTTAACGCAATCCCGTATTGAGCTGGTGGAGCGCCATTTTCACGGCCCTGTTCTTGATGTTGGTATCGGTGCCGGTCAGTTCGTCTCTACCCGACCGGGAACGCTTGGGTATGATGTTAATCCGGCTGGCATTGCCTGGCTGAACGAGCGGGGTGCATTCGCTGACCTCTACGCCAACAAGTGGCGAGCACTGACGATGTGGGATGTATTGGAGCACATCGACGAGCCGGAGCTGGCGGTACAGCAGGCCAGTGAATACGTGTTCGTGTCGATCCCGATTTTCACTGATGCCGGAGACATTCTCCGCTCCCATCATTTCAGAAAGAATGAGCACATCTGGTATTTCACTGATGAAGGTATCAGGCGCTGGTTTGCAGAGCAGGGCTTCGAATGCGTGGAACACAACAATATCGAGTGTGAGCTCGGGCGCAAAGATGTTGGTACTTACGCTTTCAGGCGTACTTGAGTTAACCCTCATTTTGCCCGCTTCGGCGGGCTTCTTTTTCAGGCTACGGGAATCATCCTCGACGTGCTTTGTGTTAAATCCAGCCCGATAGCCTGAACCCTACACACGGAAATCATATGTCTGATCCATTAACTGTAGCTGGTGGGTTTGCTGCCGGGACTGTGGGGGTGACGCTTGCTACCCTTTTCCCCGAAGCCACTCCCGGCGTAATGCTTTTCTCTCTCGGAGGTGCTGCGCTCTATGTGTTGACGTCTGAGCCGCACCAGATATGGAAACAGGCGGTATTCGCGATTATTTCGTTTCTTGGTGGCGTCTCGTTCGCGGTGCCTATGGCGACAATTATGGCTGGTGTTATTAACTCAGCGCTGAGTTTGCTGACGCCTCCAGTGACCATCGAAGTATCACCAAATATCGGCGCGCTGGTGGCCGCATCCATTTCGGTCGCTATCCTTCTTCGCATTTTGTCCAAATCCAAAAACGGGAGCCTTCCCGGACTGGATGGGGGTGATGAATGATATGGGATTCGCTGATTCTTCACGCAAACGCGGTGGTTTGCCTGCTGATAATGTTCCGTCTGATGTTCTTCAACAAGACGGGAAAATCATACCGGCGCGGCGTCTCATTGTTTGCGTATCTGATAATTCTGTCAGCCGGGTATACCGCATTCCGGATCATCCACGGCGATTACATGCAGGTTGATTCTGGTGAATTCATGCTGAATGCGACGGTTTGCGTTGCGGTATGGGTTGCCGGTGGGAACCTGGCAAAATTTGTGAGGGCAACGTAATGCAAACCAGTGATAAAGGGATTTCCCTGATTAAAGAGTTTGAAGGATGCAAACTTGCCGCTTACCAGGACAGCGTAGGCGTCTGGACGATTGGTTACGGGTGGACTCAGCCTGTCGATGGAAAGCCAATTCGTGCCGGGATGACGATTAAACAGGAGACAGCAGAGCGCCTTTTGAAAACAGGGCTGGTCAGCTACGAAAATGACGTCTCGCGCCTGGTCAAAGTTGGACTGACTCAGGGCCAGTTCGATGCGCTGGTGTCGTTCACGTATAATCTTGGTGCTCGCTCCCTGTCGACATCGACCCTCCTGCGCAAACTCAACGCCGGTGATTACGCTGGCGCTGCCGACGAGTTCCTGCGCTGGAATAAAGCCGGTGGCAAAGTCCTGACTGGACTGACCCGTCGGCGTGAGGCGGAGCGTGCTCTGTTCCTGTCGTGATTACCCTTGCTGATATTAAAGCCTCATGGCGTCTGATACTGCTGGTGGTCGTCATTGCTGTAGTCGCCGTACTGTGTGTCCTGCTGGCAAACAGCCGATCTGACGTTGCTACGCTAAAGAGTGATAATGACGTTCTGCGCAGTGACAACACCCTGCAGGGGACGGTTATCGCTGCTCAGGCTTTCAACCTCAACCGGTTTAACCAGGTGGCCGAAAACGCCAGCCGACTAAATTCACTGATTGATGCCAGCTCCGATAAAACGGTTATTGAATATCGGGAGATCCTCCGCCGTGAAAAAACCTGTGATCTGCCTGTTCCTGCTGATGTCGCTGGTGGGCTGCTCGAATACACGCACCGTCTACGTGCCAGCGCAATGCACACCGATTCCGGGGACGCTGACGCAGCCGGTGATAGCGCCACTACCACCAGCGCGCTGACGTATTGCCAGGCTGTTCTCTGGATCAAGCCGCTGCTGGCAGCTATCGAAAAAGCGAATAACCAGCTGGCTGGAATACGTGAAATAGAGAAAACGAGAGCCTCGCAATAGCGGGGCTTTTTTCTGCGCCTCGTACGCGCATTTCAGAGAGTCTTTCAGTAGTGAGCCTGAGGTGCATCGTTAAAGGTGGCGACCTCTCTCGGGCGGTGCTCCTGTACGACAGGCTCACACCTTAAAGGAAACGCAATGAAAAAATTCATGACTATAATTGTCAGTAACGTAATTAATTATACTTTGCTGGCACTTCTTTTATTCGCAGTATTTACAGGCGCGAAATCGTTGGTTGGTGTTCTGGCTGCTGTGTATTGGGTGATGATTTCACTTTGCTTTGTCATCGGTCCATTTTTTTACATCCTGAGTTATGCAGCGAAAAGTGCCAAAGATGAGGAGTCTTGTCGTAAGGCACTGGAGCTTGTAGGGGATGCAGCGAAAAAGAAAAACGTTCTATTGCGAGCGCTGGGATGGCTTGAACTGATTATTATCAGTTGCTCGCTGGCGTATGCCGGATGGGTTTTTACAGCCGTTTGTTATGTTCTCTCATCATTATATCTGCGCCTTTTTATTTCTATGGCTCGCGATAATGTTGCTGCTGCAAAACTTAACGATAAAGAGGTGGCCTGATGGCTCGCTTGAATGTAGAAGTAATCCCTCCGAGTAATGAGAAAATAAACCAGGTAATTGAAGAAATAAGCCGGAAATACGCTCGTAAGCCACTTACCCCGCAGATCGAAGGCGAGCTCCAGCGTGAAGCCGCTCGACTGGTGCGTCGGTTTACAAAAACGAAAGTAACACTGGTCCGATAAATTCATTACAAAAGCCATTCACTGAGTGGCTTTGATAATGTTTTTTGAGCGAGGATTGTTCAGTATGGCTTCGATAAAAGAATCCACTGATGCCAATGGACAATCAAAATATTACGTCCACTGGAAGGATGAAAAATCCGGTCATGGACGCCGCCGCATTTTTAAGAATATTGATGATGCCGCACATCTTTTCTGGCAAAAACAGAATATCGAGCTGGATTGTCGAACTGCCAGCTGGACCGGAATAGACCATTCCTGGACTTTCCGAAAGTTAATTCTGTTTTATCTGGGGTATCAGGCCGGCAAGCTGGAAAAAAATATCATACGCCTGTCGTCATATACGAAATGCCGTCACGATCTTCTCGCTGTAGACGGGCCGATACTGGAAAAAAATATTCTCCATATCAGCCATCGCGATATCGTTGATTCGGTTCGCACCGGCTGCCATCGCTGGATTCGTTCGGCTTTCTTCCTGCTGGTGGAAAAGCGGCTCATTACTTTTAACCCTGTTGACCGTCCCGCGCGCCGGAAGCGTCGACCCATCACCATACCGCCATCATCATCGGTCAGGGAGCTATTGAATAACGCGCCAGTTCGTGAGCGTATCGCGTGCTGGCTCGGGATTTGTGGCCTGCGCATCGGTGAGGCTCTGGCGGTTACTTATAACGACGTGTCAGCCGACTGGATCGACATCCGGGGGCATGTTGTTGACGGCGTTATACATGAGGGGCTGAAAAGAGGTGTGGAGCGCCGTGTAAGGATGCCGCGTGAGCTTTTCGCGTTGCTGGATAAAAGTAAACTCGGTACCTCTGAGCCTCTTATCTGCAACCAGTTTACCGGCGCATGCCTCGCTACCAGCTACGGCACTCAGGGGGTTCTCATCAGAACCCTGAACGACTATGGCATTAAGCGATTCCATCATCTTCGCCACTTTGCTGTATCTCGCCTGGCAAACAAAGGCGTCGATATTCTGAAGGTTTCCCGACTTATTGGGCATTCGAACATCAAAACCACAATGGACGTTTACGGTCACCTTTTCGGTGAAGTGGTGGAAATGGATTTGGACGACTGAGTTATCCACATAGTGGAAATATTAGGGCGATCCACTATCTCCCCATTCTGCGCGGCCTCCGGGCATCAAATCGCAGTTTTCCCGAAAAAAAGGATATGCCGCATTTTTACCCCCTCTGATTTGCCGCACTTGGCACCAGAGAGGACGCGGCCTGCACGCCAGAATTTACCGCGTGATACGCCGCACCCGGATCGGAGAAATTGGATTTTGAACAAAAAATAATCACATTGACTTAGGCGGAAGTATGGCTCCTAAAAAAAGCTTCAGAAAAGCCTACGTCGGTATCGTTATGGACATGGCATTAGCCCGTGGCAAAGTCAGCAATCGGATGGTTGCTCAGCGCTTAGGTGTGGACGAGACGACGATCCGTCGCTGGCGTAAAGAGAATATAGAGTTTGAGCGCGCCTTCACTGAGGCTCGCGAAGCTCTCAGAGAGAAAATTAACCGCGTCGCCGGTAAGAGCCTCGACGTTCGAAAACGGAAGGTTGTCACCACATCGCCGGATGGCGTGAAAACCACCATTGAAGATGTGCTCCCCACGCACAACGATATTGCTGTTTTCTCAAAGGCGCTAGGTCTTGGTACCAGCGTCTATAGCGAGGAAGAACGCCAGCGTGATGTGCTTCGTGAGGTGATGAAACACAAGGTGGCCGGGAAATACTCCGCGCTGGAGGCGGCGCAGCTGCTTGAGGCTGAGGGGATAAAAGTTCCGGAAACCCTGCTTATGGAGCTGGGAGCACCGAAAATTTTCGAACCGTTCAACAATATGGACGAGGCAGCCAAAGCCGACGCGGCGAACCTGACCCCGCAGGAAGCAGCAGATATCTACAAAAAATACCTGGGCTGAAAATTGCAGAAACAGGCGTTTCGAACCGTAAAAACGCTATGCACTTTTTGACCCGTTTTATGCACGTTTTATTCATCCCGATTTGACCACTTTTCTGTTCAAAACAGAGGCTTCGCGCCGTTTGCGTGATGGGTGCTGTTGCGCCAGTGCGGGTAACGACCATTATGTTAAATCGGGGCGTTTTTGAGGAATTTTTCTGTGCCGATCCCGTTCCCCTTTGACTTCCGCAAACCGGACTATACCGCCGTGTTTGAGTGGAGAATGGAGAGGCTGGAGCGGATCAGGAAAGCGCCTGAAATGCTTCCGGCACTCCGTGAGTTTTACCGCACTAACCCGGCCCAGTTCATCATCGACTGGGGCATGACGACGGACCCGCGTAACCTCGATTATGGCCTGCCTGCCACCATCCCGTTTTTGCTGTTCCCCCGCCAGGAGGAATGGATTCACTGGATCATGGACAGGCGCGCCAATCTTGAGCATGGACTGACAGAAAAAAGCCGCGAAATGGGGCTTAGCTGGACCTCTATCGGTCTGGCCTGTTCGCTTTGCCTGTTCAATAAAGAAATGGTGATCGGGTTTGGTTCCCGTAAAGAAGAATATGTCGACAGTACCGGCGACCCGAAAGCACTTTTCTGGAAAGCGCGTAAGTTTGTCGAGCTACTGCCGGTAGAGTTTCGCGGTTCATGGAGTGACAAAAAACACGCTCCTTACATGCGCGTGGAGTTCCCGGAAACGGGCGCGGTCATTAAGGGAGAGGCTGGCGATAACATTGGCCGCGGTGACCGTACCACGCTTTATTTCGTGGATGAGTCGGCATTCCTCAAACGGCCATTACTCATCGATGCTGCGCTCTCTCAGACGACCCGCTGCCGTATAGACCTCTCATCCGTTAACGGCATGAATAACCCCTTTGCACGTAAGCGCCACAGCGGAAATATCCCGGTGTTTACGTTCCACTGGCGCAGCGACCCGCGCAAGGATGATGAGTGGTACCGCAACGAATGTCTGAAAATTGATGATCCGATTATCGTTGCTCAGGAACTGGACCTGAACTACAGCGCATCCACAGAGGGGATTCTCATTCCTTCTGAATGGGTGCAGGCTGCCGTCGACGCGCATATCAAACTGGGTATTCAGCCCAGCGGCCAGCGCCTCGGCGCAATGGATATCGCAGACGAAGGGAAAGACAAAAACGGCTTTTCTTGCCGCTATGGCTTCCTTCTGCAGAACGTTCACGAATGGTCTGGCATTGGCAGCGACATCTACGCTTCTGTCGTTAAATCGTTTGGGTACTGTGACGATTACGGTCTGGATGAGTTCCGTTTCGATGAGGACGGTCTGGGTGCTGGTGCGCGTGGCGATGCTCGTGTGATAAACGAGCTCAGGCAGGCTGAGGGCCGGGGAACAATCACAGCTACGCCTTTCCGTGGTAGCGGTAGCGTATTCGATCCGGAAGATGAAGCCGTTCCTGGTGATAACGGTAAAGCGGCGCGCCTGAATAAAGACTTCTTCGCGAACGCGAAAGCACAGAGCTGGTGGCATCTTCGCAAGCTGTTTCGGAACACCTTCCGCGCGCTGAACGGGATGGACTACAACCCCGACGAAATCATTTCTATAAGCAGCGAGATAGAAAATATTGACCGCCTGCTGATGGAGCTTTCACAGCCTACATGGTCGAAAAACGCCGTCGGTAAAATCCTCGTGGATAAACAGCCGGAAGGTACAAAATCGCCGAACCTCGCCGACGCCGTGATGATTAACTACGCGCCGATGGATTCCTCTCTTGATAATTGGGCCAAACTGGCCGGAGCGTGACATGTCCCGTAAGAAACGCCAGAACGGCGCACAAAAGCCCGTTGCGACAGCTGACGGGTACAACAATTTCACGGCCAAACTTGGCAGCGACACCAGAAACATACAGACGGGTGGAATGTACATGCCCGGGTACATCAGCCGTAACAGGGTGATGCTGGAGTTTGCGTATCGTTCATCGTTCCTCGTTGGTGCCGGTGTGGACGCGATGGCCGATGATATGACCCGCAAGGGGATTAACATCAGCTCAAAGCTGAAACCCGGACAAAAGGGCAAGCTCGAAACCTTCTGGGATGAGCTCGCTATATGGGATGGTCTTAACGATAACCTCAAATGGTCACGATTGTACGGTGGCGCGGTGCTGGTGGTCTTGCTTGAAGGGCAGGATATGTCCTCCCCGCTGAAACTGGATCGCATCAAAGAGGGGCAGTTTAAGGGCGTGATGAGCCTTGACCGCTGGATGGTTAACCCGAGTTATTACGATCTCGTTACCGATTACGGTCCCGATTTTGGGAAACCGAAATATTACAAGGTAATCACGAACCAGCAGGGGATTCCCCCCTGGAAGATCCACCATAGCCGCGTTATCCGCATGGAGGGTGATACGCTTCCTTTCCAGCAGGCCCAGACGGAAAACGGCTGGGGGATGTCTGTTGTGGAGCGTATTTTCGAGCGTATCGAGGCGTTTGATACTGCGACGGTCGGCACCACACAGCTGATCCACAAAGCGCATCTGCGGACCTACAGCATTGAAGACCTGCGCAAGATTCTTGCTACCGGAGGCGACCTTGAAAAGGCGCTGATGAAGCACCTGGACATGATACGTGAGTTCCAGACCATCGAAGGCATGACCATCATGGATGGTAAGGATAAGTTCGAAACCCACAGCTATACGTTTGCGGGTATCGCTGATGTCCTTCTGCGCTTTGCTGAGCAGGTTTCCGGCGCGACGGGAATTCCTCTCGTCCGTCTGTTCGGGCAGTCCCCTGCAGGTTTCAACACCGGCGACGGCGATCTGGAAAACTACTACAGCCGGGTTAACTCGCTGCAGGAGAGACGCTTACGCCGACATATCCGCTGGCTGCTCGATATCTCCTGGCGTTCTCTGTTCGGTGAACCACTACCTGACGATTTTACTTTTGAGTTTAACAAGCTCTGGGAGATGTCAGACGTGGACCGTGCAACGATGGCGAACAATGTGGTTACTGCACTCGGTACCGCCGTTCGTGACCTTGGGATGCCACCTGCAGCAGCGCTTAACGACCTCAGGAACATTTCTGATGTGATTGGCATCGGTGGTTCTATCACTGACGAGGACATAGAAGATGCGAAGGCCCAGTGGGAGGAGGATGAACCTGAAACCATCCCTCCGCCGCCGTTCGGAGATCCAGTATCGAAAAAGCCTGTTGGCGATAGCAAACCAGATAGGGCAGATCGTCGATGGTACCTACGATGGTTCACAGGCCAGCGCTGACAGCATTTCGAAAACGCTGGTGGACTATTCTGAGGTAATCAGCGACTGGGCAGAGCAGGTCGGGCGAAGGATGTTTGCCCAGGTCGAGCAGGAGGAATGGAATCAGTGGAAATCGGTATCAGATGAAATCGGCGCTGGCCTGCGCGATGTGGTGGGTAATACCCCCGTCGGGCAGGTGGCGCAGGATATCGTTTACCGCCAGATTCAGCTGATGAAGTCCCTGCCGCTGGAAGCAGCCGATCGCGTGATGGACATACAACAGCGCGCAATGCAGGCGGTTATCACGGGTGAACGTCCGGACGAGCTCTACGAGATGATCATGGCCTCCGGTGACGTGGCCGCCAGCAGGGCGCAGCTGATTGCCCGTACAGAGATTGGACGAGCTACCGGCGCGCTAACGCAGGCCAGAGCCCTTTCGGTTGGCTCAGAGGGCTACTGGTGGCGTATCGAGGGGGCCGGCACGCGCGATTCTCACCGCAAGATGAAAGATAAATTTGTGCGCTGGGATAACCCGCCGACGCTGGACGGTATGACCGGACACGCCGGATGTTTGCCGAACTGCAAATGCTGGCCTGAAGTACAGATTCCTGCACCGAGAAAATGAAAAATACGGCTTTGAGCATTCATTCCATTCGAACTGCAATACCCGCGAAATGTTATGAAAATGTTGTATTCGAAAAGACCGATTTTCAGCCCAGTTAATCGCTACTTTTACGGCTTTAAGGGGACATTTTAATCGAGTCCATTTTCGTCGGTGCGGGTAAGAACCCTTATGTTAAATAGCCCGTTATTTCGAACATTTTTCCCATCTCACAAGGTCGCCTCCGGGCGGCCTTTTTGTTGCCCGTAATCGAGCAGGTAACCCATGAAATATTTCTTCACTACACGCTTGGGCGAAACGCGCTATCTACAGGCGGACGGCTCGCTGCTGTGTAAAGACGTGCCGATCGCACGCACAGGGACGCAGGTCTATTTACCTGAGGAAATCGACCTCGAACCTGACGGCACCGGCACGGTGACAGTCTGGCGAACAGAAGACGAGGTGTTTTCCCCGGAGACGATGGCGAGCTTTGAGGGCGTAGCCGTCACGCTGGGGCATCCAGAGGACAGCCTGGGCAACATCGTTTTCGTGAACCCTTCTAACTTCGCAGAGCTGGCACACGGACACATTCAGAACGTCCGGCGCGGCACCGGCGATCAATCGGATCTGCTCATTGCTGACGTGCTGATTAAACGCCAGGAAGCAATCGACGCGGTGAATTCTGGCCTGACCGATGTCAGCTGTGGCTATGACGCGCAGTACAAGCAGCTGGCACCCGGCAAAGGCAAGCAATACCAAATCACAGGTAACCACCTCGCTGTCGGCATCGACCGGGGGCGTGCTGGTGGCCGCTGTGCAATCGGGGATTCCATCCCATCAACAACAAAGGAGAAGCCTGTAATGTCATGGCTTAAAAAACTGGCTCAGGCCATTAAGACGAAAGATGAGGATGCGCTGGCAAAACTCATCGACGAAGCGCCGGATATGCCGTCTGATGGCATGCCTTCAATCCCCGGTTCCTCTATCACCATCAACATTCCTTCACAGGCCACAGCCTTACCTGAAGGCAATCGCACCACTACGGATGAAGGCGATCCGAACAAAGACAAAACCGTCACCGGCGATGAAGAAATTCCGGCCTGGGCGAAAGCGTTGCTGGCTCGTCTGGAAAAGCTGGAGGGTAAAACCACTGACGGCGATCCGGACCCGGGCAACATGACCACTGATGAAGACGAAGAAGAAAACCGCAAAGTGACGGGTGATGCAGCCTTTAAGCGCAACCTGATCGCCGATGCGGAAATTATCTGCCCTGGCTTCCAGCCTGCTGGTGATAAGAGTCTGAAGCGTCAGGTGCTGAGTCATGCTATGCGCACTGGCGACAGCCTGAAATCCTTCGGAGTGGATGATTTCTACAAAGCGCCAAAGGCTACGGTCGACGCGGTATTTACTGCCGCTGTGGCGCTGCATAAGGCGAAAAATCAGCTGACACCGCTGAATAACATCACCCGCACCACGGACAGCGGAATCAGCACTAAGCACCTTTCCCCGGCAGAACTGAACAAGGTCAACGCCGAATTCTGGGCAAAAAACAAATAAGGTAAATCATCATGGCAGGTACTGCATATTTAACGCGCATGCCCCTGGGCATTGCCGGGGGCGTTACCCGTCCTCGTGATCTCACCATCGAGCCGGTTAGCCTGGATCACACGAAGCAGTTCGCGTCCTACGGGCTGCCAGGTAAATACGTGAACGATAAATTCGTTCCGCTGGAATCTGGTGACACCATCAGCAAAGTGAAAGGGATTCTGGTTCGACCGTTCCCGATTACCTCTGCTCTGGACCTTGCATACATCGGTGTGACGGCTAATCAGGTGGGTGACAACCTGAAACGCGGTTACATCTGCGTAACAGCTACAGCAGGCAACGCGGCGACCGCGAAAAAAGGCGATCCGGTTTACGTTCGCGTGGCTGGTGGCACCACTCAAAGCCCGGTTGGCTCCTTTTTGCTGTCTCCGGACTCTACCGCATCAAATACACCTCAGCTGCCAAATGCAGAGGTCATGGGGCCGGGTGAAGCCGACGGCCGTATTGAAATCGCTTATAACATCTGAGGGAATAATTAATGTTTACAATTGACAGAGCGACCATCGACTCCACCGGCGCGTTTCTCGTCGGCGAACTGGAGCGCATGGATCAGACGCTGAACATGCCTTTAGTGTCCTACAAATGGTCACGCGACATGCCGCTGCGCAGCGACATTTCTATCGCTGATGAAGTGTCATCCTTCACTAATACCGATTTTGTTGGCGTTGGTGGTCCAAACCCTAACGGTAAAAACTGGATCGGTAAAAAAGCTACAGCCATTCCTGGTATCGAACTCGATATTCAGCCTACCCGTAACAACCTCACCTTGTGGGGGCAGGAAATCAGCTGGACGGTGCCGGAACTGGCTTCTGCCCAGAAACTGGGCCGTCCGGTTGATGTTCAGAAATACGAAGGCATGAAGCTGAAGTGGAACATGGACACCGACGAACAGGTTTATATCGGTGATAACGAGCTCGGCGTTGCTGGCCTGCTGAACCTGCCGGATGTTACTCCTGTTGCTGCAGCTGCTGCGTGGACCGCAACCACCGATCCGGATGTGATTGTTCAGGATATCA
Organism: Enterobacter sp. CGMCC 5087; assembly: GCF_003144775.1. Taxonomy (NCBI): domain Bacteria; kingdom Pseudomonadati; phylum Pseudomonadota; class Gammaproteobacteria; order Enterobacterales; family Enterobacteriaceae; genus Enterobacter; species Enterobacter sp. CGMCC 5087. The sequence goes on from NZ_QFXN01000080.1 coordinate 23,770, forward strand.
ACCTGGTGCTGTCTGATGGCTGGGTTCGTTCTGGTTATGCGGTCTGCCCGGCGAAAATCGGTCTGGCGCCGGAGCTGTTCGGCCTGCTGGCGAGCAAAAAGGTTTCCTCTGCAGGGAATATCTCTGTGCTGGAATACGTGAAGATTAACACCATCGCGTTCCAGGAAAACGGCACACCACTGGAGATCGTCTCCATGAAGTGGGCCTCCAAGCGTGGCGCTGGTGGCGCGCATCGTATCGTTGCTTACACCCAGGACGAAAAATACGTTCGCTTCCCAATGGTTCCTCTGCTGAACACTCCGCTGGAGTATCGCGGCCTGCAGCAGTTGACCACTTACTACGGCAAGCTGGGCCAGGTGGAAACCCCGTATTCCAATACGATCTCTTACCTGGACGTTCCGGCGTCTTAACCTGAAACAGGCGGGGAAACCCGCCTTTTTTTATGGTGCAAAAATATGAAATACGTTGTTTCCGGTGGCGCGACTCTCAGCTTTGCCGACGGTTCTAAATTTGAGCTGTCTCAGGGCATCCACGACAGTTCCTCTTTCCCGAAAGAAGTTAAGGACCACTGGGCCTTTAAAGCCTATGCGCGCCCGATTGACGAAGCCGACCTGGCGAACGAGCAGAGCAATGAAGACCTTTCCGCGAGCCTTGTTCTCCTGGCAGAAGAAAATAACACCCTGAAAGCGCAGCTGGCTGAGCATGAAAAAACCATCACCGCGCTGGGGAATGAAAACACAGACCTGAAAGCGCAACTGGCAGCTGCTCAGGCACCAGCAGGCGGTAAACCTGCCGACAGCACGGACAAAACCGATAACACCGGCGGGGACGCGAAAAATGCCAAAAAACAGCAGCCTTCCGACTAACGAGCAGTTCCGCACCGACTTTCCCGAGTTCGCCGATAAAACTCGCTACCCTGACCCCTCAGTGAATTTCTATCTGGGGCTGGCCGATTCGCTTCTGAATCAGGACGTACAGGGCGATCAGTTCGTCTACCTGGCCGAACTATTCACGGCTCACTATACGGAGCTGCGCGGCCGCACGCTGGCCGCTGCTGCCGCTGGTGGTGTGAACAGCAACGGCGCAGCAGGTGTCGTGTCCTCTAAATCAGTGGATAAGGTTTCAGTGAGCTATGACGTGTCCGGGGTAATCAATCCAGATGCCGGTTTCTGGAACAGCACCGCCTACGGGCGCGAGTTCTACTGGTGGTGGTCGATGTTCGGCGCTGGTGGCAGGCAGCTGCTATGAAAAGCGGGTTAACGGTTCGTGCTGATAACGCCGTGGCTGTTCTGGAATCCCTCCGGCAGCTATCCGGAATGGATGTGCTGGTGGGAATACCTGAGGACAAGGCAGGGCGTGAAGATGGCTCTCCGATTAATAACGCGGAACTGGGCTACCTCCACTCGACGGGCGCAACGGTGGAAATCGACGGTACAACGGTCACGCTCCCCCCGCGCCCTTTTCTGGATATGGGGATCGAGGATTCAAAACCCCGAACCACTGCACACCTCAAGGCAGCGGCAACCGCCGCGCTGGAGGGGCAGACTGAAGCAGCAATGCGTGAGCTGGAAAGCGCCGGACAGATTGCCCGTGACGCTGCAAAAGCCGTTATCGGTGCTGGCGACCGGCTGCACCCGCTTTCTGAGAAAACCCTCGAACGCAGAAGGGCCGAGGGCATTCCCGGCGAAAAACCGCTGTATGCCCACGGTTACCTGCTGCGCTCAATTAACTACGTCGTGAGGAAAAAATAATGCCTCTTCTCGATGTGAGCGATGTTCTTCTCGATCCCGACTTCATGGACACCAGTCTGGTGTGTCACCGGCAGGTTCAGACGGTGGATGAGGACAATTTCACGAAAAACACAGCTCAGGATATCCCGTTCTCTGGCGTGGTGACGGTTGACCGTTCTCTGGAAGCCAGGCGAATGGCGGCAGGCCAGAACATTAGCGGCGCGATCCTCATCGTGACGCAGTTCAGATTAACCCAGGGCCAGCCCGGTACAGACAGCGCCCCGCGACTTGATGCCGATATCGTGAGCTATAACGGGCGTGCTTACCGGGTGACATTTGTCGATCCGTACACCAGTTACGGCGCCGGATTCGTACAGGCGCATTGTGAGCTGGTGGACTTTAACGGAGGGACGCCAGTTGAGTAATGACAGCACCACGCGCGGTTATCTGACGCCTGTCGGGGATAGTCCCCAGTATGACGAGACGCTGGAGCGTGAAATCAGCCGGTGGATTCGTGGCGTTTCTGGCTTGCCGGCCGCGCTTGTTTTCCCCCGATGGACTGACCCGCAGCCGCAGATCCCAAACAACGGGGTGACGTGGTGCGCCTTCGGTATCACTACCGTTCCCCAGCCGTTAAGCCAGTCAGATGTTCAGGTTTCGGAAGAACAGTCCGAGCAATGGACATGGGAACAGGTAACGGTGATTTGCTGCTTCTATGGCCCTCTGGGGGCCAACACTGCATCTACTTTCCGCGCGGGAATATTCGTCGAGCAAAACAACGCCGAACTGAATCGCTCGGGGCTTTCGCTGGTGGAGGCCGGGACTATCTACAACCTACCCGAGCTCATTAATAACCAGTGGGTGAGGCGCTACGACCTCACCATCACGCTGTCCCGCAAAAACATTCGTACCTACAACGTCCGGACGCTGCAAGATGCGCCCGTCTCATTTTTCGGAGACTAAATTATGCCGCAGGGATTACCTGTATCTAACGTCGTGAATGTCGACGTGATCATTGGGCCGCGTGCGGCTACTGGTCGAAACTTTGGTTCGCTGCTCATTCTCGGGAGCTCAACGGTTATCCCGGTTTCTGAGCGCATTCGCCTCTACTCATCCCCGGAAGATATCGGCACAGATTTCGGCGTGGATAGCCCGGAATATGAAGCCGCTACGGTGTATTTCTCGCAATCACCGAAACCGCAGCAGGTGTATGTCGGTCGCTGGGCTAAAACGCTGGTATCGGCTGAAAGCGGTTCGACGGAAACACTGCTGCAGGCGGTGAACGCCGTTCTGAATTACACGAACTGGTACGGCCTGGCCGTGGCTGACGATGAAGATATCGACGATGCCGACTGGCTGAGCGTGGCCGCTGCGATCGAGGCCTCCAGTCTCAGCCGAATTCTGGCGATTACCACTGCAGAGCCTGAGACGGTAAACGCGACCTCCACTACCGACCTGGCTTACAAGCTGAAGGCGGCAAAATACGCTCGCACGTTTGTGCAGTATTCCACCAGCAGCAAGTACGCCGCACTGTCTGCATTTGGTCGCGCGTTCACGGTGAATTTCAACGGCAGCAACACCACCATTACCCTGAAATTCAAGCAGGAGCCGGGGATCACCTATGAAACCCTGACCACCAATCAGGCGGTGGCGCTGGATGCCAAAAACTGCAACGTATTTGTGTACTACCAGAACGATACGGCCATCCTGCAGCAGGGCGTCATGTCCAGCGGTGATTTCTTCGACGAACGCCACGGGCTCGACTGGCTGCAGAACTACGTTCAGACCAACCTGTACAACCTGCTCTACACCAGCACAACCAAAGTCCCACAGACCGATGCTGGCGTTACGCGCCTGCTTTCCAATGTTGAACAGTCGATGGATCAGTCCGTCACGAACGGGCTGGTGGCTGCTGGCGTATGGAACGGTGGCCCGATTGGGCAGCTGGATTCCGGCGACACGCTGACAAAAGGCTATTACGTCTACGCGCAGCCGATTTCCGAGCAGGCGCAGGCAGACCGTGAAGCACGTAAGGCACCGGTTATTCAGGTGGCCTGTAAGCTGGCGGGTGCGGTTCATTTCGCTGATGTGCAGATCAACGTCGTTCGCTAAGGAGAACATGAATGGCTACTTATTCTTTTATGGACGTCACGGCGTCCCTCTCCGGCCCGACCGGCGAGATTGATCTGGGCTACGGTTCCGCCAGTTCAGAGGAGGGGATCACCGTCGCAATGGGCGGCCCCAAAAATACCATGACCATCGGCGCTGACGGCGAAGTGATGCACAGCCTGCACGCGGATAAAAGCGGCACGGTAACCGTCAACCTGCTGAAGACCTCGCCGACAAACAAAAAGCTGTCGCTGGCGTACAACGCGCAGAGTCAGTCCTCAGGTACCTGGGGAAACAACGTCATTGTGATCCGCAACAAGGTGAGCGGAGACATCATCACAGCGCGCAGCGTGGCGTTCCAGAAACAGCCGGATAACGCCAACGCTAAAGCCGGTAATACGATGCCCTGGGTGTTTGACTGCGGCAAAATCGACCAGGTTCTCGGAGAGTTTTAACAGATGGAATGCTCAATCAAAGGCCACGATTACCGCGTGGCAAAACTCAGCGTTTTTGACCAGCTGAAAGTGACCCGCAAACTGCTGCCGGTGCTGGCGGGCATGATGTCAGATTTCGGGAGCATTCGCTCCCTTCTGCCTGCTGATGGCAAAATCGACAACGTGAAATTCGATCAGCTGAAACCGGTGTTTGAAACCCTGCTCCCGCGCATCGCTGAGGAACTGTCTTCCCTGACTGAAGAAGACACCAACGCGATTATTCATCCGTGCCTGGCCGTGGTATCACGTAAGCACATGGACGGATGGACGCCGGTATTCAACAGCGGTCAGCTGATGTTCGATGATATCGACCTGCTGACCATGCTGCAGCTGGTGGCGCGGGTGGTCGCCGATTCACTGGGAAATTTTTTGCCCGTGAGCCCTACCAGCGCGACGCCGGGCCAGCCTCAGGGTTAACCCTCAACAGCCTGCCAGACGGGCTGTCTTATCTCCTTGACCCGGTTGACGCCGGGTTAATCCCTTATTACGCGCTGAAGGATGGATCAGTCGATCTGTGCGATATCGCGCTGATGAATGACCACCTGGCCGTTAAGGCAGACAACCAGCGCCGTATTGAGAAATGGAGAGAGGATAATGAACGCTGAGACTATTAAAGATTTCCTCGTCTCGCTCGGTTTTGATATCGATGAAGCAGGCGCGTCAAAGTTCGACTCTGTTCTCGCCGGTACGACCGCAAACGCCATCAAAATGGGGCTGGCCGTCGAAGGTGCCGCGCTTACCGTGGTGGCCTTCACGGCTAAGATCGCCTCGGGGCTGGATAATCTCTACTGGGCGTCACAGCGCACCGGCGCGACGGTTCAGGGGATTCAGTCTATTGGCTATGCGGTTTCGCAGGTGGGCGGCAGCGTTGACGCGGCGCGAACCTCTCTGGAAAGCCTCTCCCGGTTTGTTCGTAACAATCCCGGCGCGGAAGGCTTCCTGAATCGCCTGGGCGTACAGACCCGTGACGCCAGCGGCAACATGCGCGACATGGCCGCTATCTTTACGGGTGTCGGCCAGAAGCTCAGCAGCATGCCGTATTACCGGGCTAACCAGTATGCGCAGATGCTGGGCATTGACGAAAATACCCTCATGGCGATGCGTCGGGGTGTGGGCGGTTTCTCCGGGCAGTACAGCGCAATGGCGAAAGCTATCGGCTTCAATGCTGACGAGGCGGCCAGAAGCTCCAATAAGTTCATGACCTCCCTGCGTGAGTTCGGCGCGATGGCAGGCATGGCCCGTGACAAAATCGGCTCTAATCTTGCTGGTGGTCTGGCGGGTTCGCTGGACACGCTGCGCCGCCACATTCTGGATAACTTCCCGCGCATCGAGCAGACCCTGACGAAAGCCATAAAAGGCATTCTGGCGCTCGGGGACATTATCGGACGGCTATTCTTCCGGCTTATTGAGGGGACATCCAGCCTTATCACCTGGTGGCAATCGCTGGATAAGCAAACGCGGGAGCTGATCTCGTTGTTCGGCGCGCTGACGATTGCGCTGCGCATTCTGAACAGTACGTTCTGGATGTCGCCGATTGGCCTCATTACCGCGCTGGCGGCGGGGATTGCCCTTCTGTGGGAGGACTATCAGACCTGGAAGGAAGGCGGGGACAGCCTGATTGACTGGGGCAAGTGGAAGCCGGAAGTCGACGCCGCGCTGAAGATGGTTCGTGACCTTAAAACGACCGTTAACGAACTGGCGAAAGCGCTGGCGAAACTGCTCAATATTGACCCCAAATCATGGTCCCTGAAGTGGGATTTCAGCAACTTTATCGACCAGATGGGCGAGTTCAGCAAAATGCTGAATATGATCGCCGACCTGCTCAACGCCATTAAAGATGGCCGCTGGGCTGATGCCGCCAGCATCGGCAAACAGATGCTTAATCAGGGCAGCGAAAATCCGTCAGCGATGCCAATGGTAACAGACAGCGCTAACAGTGTGGCGGAATGGATAAAAGATAAAACCGGTTGGGATCCACGCAGTGTAGGACAGACCATAAGGAGCATTGGAGAGGATGAGCCAGATCAGATAGGACAGGCTGCAAAGCGAGGCGAACGGAACAATAATCCCGGAAACCTTAATTTTGCCGGTCAGGCGGGGGCTGAGCTTGAGCGCCCCGGCGGCAGGTTTGCCCGATTCGAAACCGCCTTTGATGGCTTGCGCGCTCTTTCGCGCCAGCTCGTGTTGTATGCCGGGAGAGGGATAAACAGCGTGGAGAAAATTATCTCCACCTGGGCGCCCGCTTCCGACAATAACAACACAGCAGCCTATATACAGGCGGTTTCCCAACGTCTGGGAGTAAATCCGCAGGCCGCTTTAAATATTAACGACCCACAAACGATGTCGGCATTAATGAGTAGCATTATTCACCATGAGAATGGGCGAAACATCTATTCGAAGGAGTTAATCGGGAAGGCTGCCGTCGCGGGAATCGGCGGGGCGAACGTGAACCAGCAAAACACCTACCACATTTACGGTGGTGGTGATCCGCGTTCTGTCGGTACCGAGGTCGAGCGTCGGCAGCAGTCGGCAAACGCCCAGGTCATGCGCGGTAATCAAACGAAGGTGGGCTAATGGATATTCTCTCTACGCTCTTTCAGCAGCAGAGCCGGAAAATAGGGATGATTGTCCCCAGTGTGGTTGTTTCTGAGAAGCATACCGACACGCTGGAGATAACAGAGCACCCTGTCGAGGTCGGGGCCGCCATCGCCGACCATGCCTACAAAAAACCGTCTGAAGTGGTGATGGAGGTCGGTTTCGCTGGTGGCGGATCGTTGCTGGATTTTGCCAGTAACCTGACGGCTACCAGCCTGCTAGGCCTGAGTCCCCAGCAGACGTATCAGGAGATACTCGACCTGCAGGCGAGCCGTATTCCTTTCGATGTGGTGACAGGCAAACGGCTGTACAGCAACATGCTGATCCGCGCGCTGGAAGTGACGACAGACAAGACAACCGAAAACGTCCTGTCTGCTGTCCTCACCCTGAGGGAGGTTCTTATCTCGCAGACGCAGCAGATCACCGTTGCTGATAAAACCAACATGAAGGACGGGGCCAGCACGTCGGCGGTACTGAATACCGGCAACAAAACCACAAAGCCGCCAAATACCTCGCTGCTGAAAAGCATCACGGGTAACGCGGCGTCATTACTGGGGCTCGGCTAATGGCAATTCAGGAAATCCCGCTGACAGCGGATAACCAGCAATTCAGCATCATCCTGGCGGGGACCACCTGGCGGATTAGTATCACCTGGCGCGATCTGTACTGGATTATGGACCTGCAGAACGACAGAGGGGAGCCGGTAATCTCAGGTATTCCTCTCGTCACCGGCGCTGACCTGCTGGCGCAGTACGCCTATATGGGGCTCGGCTTTAAGCTGGTGGTTGTCTGTGACGACAGCACACAGGATTATCCGACGAAAACCGACCTGGGCGGCCGCAGTCATTTACTGGTATCAACGGAGTAAGTATGTCACAGAACTGGATGAGACATTTCGAGCTGCAGCTCGTGGACGAGAACGGGCAGGGTATTGAGCTCAGCGATTTTAAAGTGACCTTTACGATCGACTGGTTCAACATCAGCAGCGCGTCGCGGGTGGGAACATTCAAAATCTACAACCTGTCAGCTGATACTTCCAACAGGATTACCGGTAAAGAGTTTTCGAAAGTGCGGCTGATTGCCGGTTACGACGGTATCGCGCCGGAGGTGTCGGCAAGCGACGTCGGGACCGTGCGCGAAGTCGACGCGGCGGACGTGGGCCAGAGTGATGGCCGCAACTACGGTCTGATTTTCAGCGGTGAAATTCGCTACTCGGTCACAGGAAAAGACAGTCCCATCGATTCCTACGTCCTGATTCAGGCAGCCGATACGGATCTGGCTTTTGCCACCAGCATAACCTCGCAGACGCTGGCAGCCGGTTACACGGTCGCAGACGTGAACCGCGCGCTGATGAAAGACTTCGAGGCCAAAGGCGCGACCGAAGGTCTGACGCCTGAAATGCCTGCTACTGTGTTCCCACGGGGCCGGGTGCTGTTCGGCATGACACGGCATCTTATGGATAACGTGGCCGGACAATGTGGCGCAACATGGCAGTTCGTGGACGGGCAGCGCCAGATGGTGGCGAATAACGAGTATGTTCACGACGCGATTGTGCTCAACAGCGCCACCGGGCTTATCGGTATGCCGCAGCAGACCATCGGCAACGGCGTAAACGTCCGCGCGCTAATTAACCCGAACATCCGGGTAAACGGGCTCATTCAGTTGGATCAGGCTTCCGTATATCGCACCGCGCTGTCGAACAACGATATCGCTATGGCTGGTGGGCAGATCACCGACCAGAACACGGACGGCAATATCACGCTCAGCGGTACCACCGCGCAGCCTGCCAGCATCGCAACGGATGGCGTTTATATTGTGCGCGGGATTATGTACACTGGCGACACAAGGGGCCAGGCGTGGTATATGGATATGATGTGCGAAGCGCGTGGCGCGGCGGATCTCCGCACTCAGGACTCGCTTAACCGGGGGGAAATTTGAAAGCCTTAGCCATTTTAATTGTTGCCTTTATGTCATTTGGGGCATCAGCAAGCGGGTACACCGCTTATTGTGGGCCTTACACCATCACTGCAAGGTTGGGTGAAATGGACATGATTAATGGTGAACGCGTCACATCGCAGAAAATTACAAATCTTGGTGCTGATGGCATTATGATTGATATGGGGCTTATGCCTGCTAAAGATGGCAACAATTATGGCTTTGAATACATTCGCCGTCCGGGTACCGAAACGCGATTCCTGAATGTCCAACTGCTGCAGAACAGCATGGACGCGCCAAAGATCATTGGTTCTTTCCCGTGTAAGAAGGTCGCTGATTAATTAACGGTGGTTGTGATGAATAAAGTTACCTGCGATACAGTGCAAATTTGCGATGGAATCCATTGTAAAGATTGTGGCTGGCCCATTATTCATGCATGCGTAAATTGGGATTCAGATATTTTTCCAACCGCCGAACATCTGAAGAATCATCCAGATGATGGGTTCGCTGATTGGTGGGGGTATTGTTCAAACAAAGCCTGTAAAAACCACCATGGTGAATCATGGGGGCAAACTGGACTTAGCTTTTCTGAGCCTGATTAAAATAACCTTCTTAAACAGACCCGCCACCCGGCGGGTTTTTTGCTTTCTGGAGCCAACCAAATGGCAGTATCTGACCAGACCCGCAGCGGCGACCTTGCTGAAACATTCAAATCTGAGCGGGAAACCACAAAGAACCAGATCCGCGTCGCTTTGCCTGGCATCGTCCAGTCATTCGATCCTGACGCGGTGACGGCGGTTGTGCAGCCTGCTATCCGTTCGGTTGAAACTGATAACGACGGGAACCGTATTACCAAAAATTACCCGCTGCTGGTGGATGTGCCTGTGGTGTTTCCGCGCGGCGGCGGCTGCACGCTAACGTTCCCGGTGAAAGCCGGTGATGAATGCCTGGTGATTTTCGCCGATCGCTGCATCGATTTCTGGTGGCAGAACGGCGGGGTACAGGAGCCTGTCGACGACCGGGTGCATGATTTATCGGATGCGTTCTGTATCGTCGGGCCGCAGTCACAGGCGCAGAAAATCAGCGGAATCAGCATCAGCGCTGCGCAACTGCGTACTGATGATGGCGCTGCGTTTGTGGAAGTGGCCGCAGGCCATAACATCACGGTTAAAACACCCGGCGCGCTGACGGCGACAGCAGAAGGAGGAACCACGATCACATCACCCACCATCACGCTAAACGGCAACGTGACAATAAACGGGAATCTCTCTCAGGGGATGGGCGAAAGCGGCGGTACTGCGACGATGCTTGGCCCTGTCACGGTGACTAACGATGTAAAAGCTGGTGGTAAGAGCCTGATGACGCACACGCACGGCGGAGTACAGACCGGCGGCGGTAACACAGGAGCGCCTAACTGATGCGATACAGACGCGAAGACGCCGACGGTGATTACACCTTTGGCAGCGGCGATGATACCTGGCTGATTAACTCACCTGAGGCCGTGGCGCAGGCCGTGAAAACGCGATTCGAATTATGGTACGGGCAATGGTTCCTCGACACCACTGAGGGGACACCGTGGATTCAGTCCGTACTCGGTAAGCAGAAGCCGGAAACCTACAACCTGGCGATCCGTAAGCGCATCCTCGAAACGCGGGGCGTTAAATCCATCCTCTCTTTCAATACGACAGTGAACACTACGACGCGCCGCGTCCAGTTCTTCGCTGAAATCGACACCATCTACGGAACAACGACAGTAACCAGCGAGGCATAAATGGCCCTCAATTTGGACACACTCGGCTTATCGGCAACGGTAACCGCTGAGGGGATCAGTGCGCCTGATTACCAGACGATACTCGATACCCTGACGAGCTATTTCCAGCAGATTTATGGCAGTGACGCTTATCTGGAGCCGGACAGCAAAGACGGCCAGATGGTGGCGCTGGTGGCGCTGGCTATCCACGATGCCAACAACACGGCGATCTCCGTTTATAACTGCTTCTCACCTGCAACAGGTTACGGCGCCGCGCTGACCAGTAACGTAAAAATTAACGGTATCGCGCGCCGGGGGGCGACGAACTCTACCGTGGATCTGGTTTTGACCGGTACGGCCGGGACGTCCATCACAAACGGTACTGTGAAAGACACGAATAACGTGATCTGGCGGCTTCCTGCCTCGGTGACGATCGGTGTCGGCGGTACCGTGACGGTAACTGCAACCTGTTCAAACAGCGGAGCGGTTGCGGCGCTGGCCGGGACGATTACCACTATCAACACGCCGACCCGTGGCTGGGCATCTGTAACCAACCCGGCGGCGGCCACCGTAGGCGCACCGGCTGAAACCGACGCAGAGTTGCGTATCAGGCAGGGGCAAAGCGTCGCTCTGCCGTCACTCACACCGTTTGAAGGTGTCGACGGTGCGATCGCCAACGTTGCAGGCGTGACACGTCACAAGCTCTACGAGAATGATACTGGTGCAACCGACAGCAACGGGCTGCCGCCTCATTCCATTTCCGCCATCGTCGATGGAGGTGATGTTACCGAGATAGCCCAGACAATCAGGGGAAACAAAGGGCAGGGAACAGCCACCTATGGGACGACATCTGTCACGGTACCGGACACCTACGGCAATCCACACGTGATCAGCTTTTCTCGGTCTACTGATGTGCCAATTTATGGACATATCACCCTGAAGGCATTCACCGGCTACACGTCGCAAATTGGCGTACAGATTCAGCAGGCCGTCGCGGATTACATCAACGGGCTGACGATCGGCGACGATGTGCTGCTAAGCAGGATTTATTCTCCAGCGAACCTCGGCGTAGTGAGTGGCGGCAATGCGCGCTACTACGACATACAGGAGCTGCTGATTGGCAAATCAGCCGGTAGCGTAGCGGCGGCAAACATCATCATCGCCTACAACGAATCCGCGTCGTGTAAACCCGAAAATATTGTTCTAACGGTGACGTCATGAGCAAGTACACGGACTTAATCACCAACTATCACGCCACGAAGCCGAAATTTTTTGATCACGTCGACCTGAGCACGCGGCCACTGATTGATATCACCGGCGCCACCCGGGGGCTGGTAAGCGCTTTCGACATTGATACCGCCGTCGGTGTCCAGCTCGATACGCTCGGCCTCTGGATTGGTCGCAGTCGCATCGTCAGTCAGCCGATAAGCGGGGTGTATTTTAGCTGGGACACTGACGGGCTCGGATATGACCAGGGCGTATGGCAAGGTCCGTATGATCCAGATGCAGGCTATACCACGCTGAGCGATACAACCTATCGCATCGTTCTTAAGGCAAAAATCGCCATCAACAACTGGGATGGCCGCAATGATTCGCTGCCTCCCATCCTTGACGCTGCAACTGCAGGCTCTGGCCTGAAGATGCAAATCGTCGACAACCAGGACATGACGATCTCGGTCTGGGTATTTCCCGAGACTGATATTTCAAATGTGTCTCTCGAACTGATCGCCGCTATCAAACATGGCTATCTCACCGTTAAAGCAGCTGGCGTATGGGCCGGTGACGTGGAAACGCCCTCGGTAGAGGCACCATCCGAGGGTTCTAAATTCTTTGGTTTTGATATGGATAACGAATACATCGGCGGGTTCGATGTTGGAGCATGGGGGACAATACTCTGATGGCAACGAATAACTTTAAACCATTCGCGACCGCAGCGAATGCTAATGTGGTATCTCAGGCGGACTGGGAAGCGCGTCCAGCTCTTCTTTCTGGTTTTACTTCTGGTAAGGCAGCCAGCGCAGAAGTCAATAAAGCAATCAGGCAGGCCAGCTTTATCGCGGCAGCGCTGGCGCAATACACCGCCAACAAAAGTGGGCAGGATGTGCTTGATGATGCTGATCTGAACGGGTTCATTGCTAAAATGACCACCGCGTTCGGTAAGGATTTCCAGGCGCTTGACGCTACGCTGACGGCACTTGCCGGCCTCGCCACAGGAGCAAATAAGCTTCCATATTTCACCGGGACAGATACCGCGGCACAAACTGACCTTACGCAGATCGGTCGGGACGTTATCGGTCAGACAACCTTGGCGAACCTTCTCACATACCTCGGTTTGGGAGCGCTTCAATCTTCCTATACCGATACAGCGGGCTTGGTTGCAAAAAATGGAGGGTGGGGCGTTGGAGTAACGGCAGATAAGATGACTGGAACTATGGCCGCACTCAACGTTTCACGATTCGACTATTTCGCTCCATCAGATAATATCGGTCCTTATCCTGGACAGTGGGCTGGTGGTATTTCATTTGCCAACTCTGGTTCTACCGGGTGGCAAATCTGCGGTGCGTCTCTCGGTTCCATTCCTGATTTTAGCGTAAGGATAAAAACGGGGCAGACAACATTTTCTAACTGGTATAAGCTTTACCACACAGGATTTAAACCAACATCATCTGATATTTCCGGGCTTGGAACGGCGGCAACAAAAAATGTGGGTACAGGTTCTGGACAAATACCGGATATGTCCAGTTTTACAAGTGGTACCGGCTGGGCATCTTTACCAGGAGGTACTATTATCCAGTGGGGTATTGCAGCCTCTGGTCAAATTGGAGATCCGCAGACTATAAATTTCCCCGTACCTTTTACAAATTACAGTACAGTTCAGCTTGTTGCTTCTTATGATAACGCTGGCGCTTCAGCTGCACCTTATAGCTTTGCAGCTCAACCTATCAGTAATACCCAGTTCAAATTATTAAATTCAACATCATCATCAGCCGTTATTTACGCTCGGTGGATTGCGATCGGGAGATAATTAGAATGAATAAATATTTTTATGATGTATCAACAAATGCTTTCTATCCGATAGCTATGAAGGAAATTTATGAATCAAATGGAATGAACTTTGACAATGCTAAGGAGGTTGATGAAGAGCTATTTATTGAATATTCAGGCGAACCTCCGAAAGGGAAAATCCGCATTGCTGGTGAAGATGGTTTTCCTGACTGGGGTGATATTCCTCCCCCGACTAAGGATGAACTAATAGCTAATGCTAATCAGAAAAAGATAAGCCTGATTGCAGACGCTCAGGGGGAAATTAGCATCTGGCAAACCGAGTTGACGTTGGGTTTAATCAGTGATGAAGACAAAAATAGCCTGGTTTCTTGGTTGAAATATATCAAAGCTGTTCAGAATGTTGATATTTCAAAAGCCCCAGATCTAATATGGCCCAATCATCCATAAAAGAAGCCCCCTCGGAATGAGGGGGCTTCTTTCTAAGTTAAGATCTTGTTTATTGGTGCGATATCGTTTTTCTTTTGCTTCAAAAACATTTCTATTCGTTTGCCGATTTTTATAGAGGGCTTTTCAATTACATAGTGCATGACTATAGCTGCAGTACCTGTTAAAGTAGTCATGAAGAAAAACTTAGAAATACCACTCATTGATGCAAAAAAGTTGGGGCTGTATACGGCGATTGCATTCACAAAAATATAATGGGATATGTAAAGGGAAAATGATATATCCCCCAGTAAGTTAAATAGTTTATTTTCTTTGATGCCGATTTGTTTATCGTAGGTTAAAACACCAAATAACAATATGATAGACCATATACCAAACCCATGCATTCCGAACTCGTTATTGAAATTACCGAAATAAAAAGTCAAGAATAACCCACATGAAAGAGCTAATATGAGTTGGGTAGTACCTTCAGTTATTTTTATCTTCATCTTCGTAAAGATTTCGTAAAAGACCATCCCCATAATGAATTCAACAAGGATTGGGGATGATACAAATCTTAGTAGGCCATATAACGGGTTGGTTTGCGGGATATTCGGTGAAGCATCGCCAGAAAAAGATAGGCTACCGGTGTATAATAATTGCAAAACTAATATCGGAGTGATTAAAAATAGCGATGATAAAACCACTCTATATTTATGGTTTATGCCCATGGCAATAACAAAAGTTAGATAGAAGTATAGTTCATAAGTTAATGTCCATGCTGTTCCTAATATGTTAAATCCAAAGCTTGGTGATGGGAGTGAGTAATCCTTATGAATTAAAAGAGATGCTCTTACAAGATCAAGCAAAGAATTTGAGTTGTATACAGTTAATGATCCGATAGCAAAAATAAAAATAAATGGAGGATATACTCTAAAGAATCTACGAACTAAGAATATTGATTTTGAATTTGAGTTTTTAGTAGATAACACAATTACAAATCCACTAATCATAAAGAATAGGTCAACTCCAAATGCTCCTCCACCAAAGAGGATCCATCCTAGGTCTTTTTGAACATAATAATTATCAAGATAAATGCTAAAATGAAAGAAGACCACTAGTAAAGCTGCTATCCCACGAAGATAGTGGATTGATAAAATTTTAGAGTTCATTTTTATAACCCTTATGAGAATAATTTTTAGCTATATTATTTTTACGCATTTTCTTATTCTGTATAATCCAAAGAAGTAATTATATCATTTTAAATTTTTACAGTCAGTAGATTAATTCTATTGATCTTATTCGAATTTATAGGATTCAACGCATTAAAGAAAGTGTTATGGACTTCCATGAGAGTTTCTGCAGGCTACCATTTAATGATAGTAGCCTGCACAATTTTACAGCCCAACCTGGCGAACTGTCGGGAACTCAGATACCAGCCACATATCGGCTTCTTCAAACATATCCTCCAGCATGCGGTTCAGCTTCTCCCGATCGTTTTTACTTGCATCGCTATTCAGGCCGTTCGCCTGCATCGGCTTCACCCTTACTTCGGCATCAGGAAAAATCTGGTGCACTCGCTTCGTCAGTTCTGCCAGGATAATCTCTCTGGCTCCTTCGAGCCCCTCTACATTGCGTTTGTCATAAACCAGTTCAACGAACATAAAAGCCTCCGGAAAACCACTGTGGTTGTATACAGTATTTTTACTGTAAAAATAAACAGTGTCAAGGCGAGAGGGGCGCGAAAGGGGTAGGAGTTTTTGTTACCCTTAGTTACAAATAGAAAAACCCCAGACCGTAAGATTTGGGGTTCTTTTAAAGTGCACGTGCATTTCACGTGCATATTTTTGTCTTTTCTCGGTCTGCCTGCTGTCTGGTCAGTGTCCGTAAGCGGCTGTTTTTATTGCCGCTGTCCGGTCGCAGTCCTATCAAAAGTGGTGGAGCTGGCGGGAGTTGAAC
>NZ_QFXN01000081.1:0-33794 GCF_003144775.1 Enterobacter sp. CGMCC 5087
CCGCGTCCGAAATTTCTACATCCTCGGTACTACATGCTTAGTTTGTCTTTACATTCGCACGCCAGCTGCGGACAGACACGCCACTAACGAACTAGCCTGATTAGTTTTAACGCTTCAACCCCAGGCAGGGCTTCCACGCGATCTCTTTTGGGTTTGACCTCTCTTTGATCCCCGTCTTAAGAGCGGAAGCTAGGGAGAGAGGGCTCAGAGCAGGTTATTAAGCTGCTAAAGCGTAGTTTTCGTCGTTTGCGACTATTTTTTTGCGGCTTTTAACGAGGCAAACCGCCCCTCGGCATGCACCTTGGGTTTCGCAAATCCCGTCGAATCCAGAATCAGCCCCAATAGTGTTGAACTAAGTATACCAGATTTCACTTCCTGGATACCAGCCCGGAACGCTAACTTATTGAATAGTACAATAAGTGTGCAGAATCAACGTCCTGCGTTTTTCATGATGCGCGCTTTATCAAGCTGCCACTCGCGCTCTTTCAGGTCAGTACGTTTGTCGTGCTGTTTTTTACCTTTCGCGACGCCAACTTTCACTTTGCACCATGCGTTTTTCCAGTACAGCGACAGGGCGACCACGGTGAAACCTTCACGGTTGATGCGTCCGTAGAGGGATTCCAGCTCACGCTTGTTCAGCAGCAGCTTGCGGGTGCGCGTTGGGTCACACACGTAGTGTGAGGAGGCGACGGTCAGCGGCGTAAAGTTCGCGCCGAACAGGAAGGCTTCGCCATCTTTCAGGATCACGTAGCTATCGCCGATGTTGGCTTTCCCGGCGCGCAGCGATTTTACTTCCCAGCCCTGCAACGCAAGGCCAGCTTCGAATTCTTCTTCAATGAAATACTCGTGGCGAGCACGCTTGTTGAGCGCAATGGTCGCCGAGCCTGGTTTATGTGCTTTTTTCTTCGTCATAAGTGTCGTAAAGCCGTCGGTAATCTGATTTCAAAAAGTCACCTCATTGCGTCCTGTGAGGTCTAACGCGCTATCTTAGCACGAGATGAGGCTTAGCGTTTTTTTAACAGGTGATAAATGTTATTATTTGTCCGTTGTGTGACCATGGGAAATGCTATGCCTCAGATTAGCCGTACTGCGCTTGTGCCTTACAGCGCGGAACAAATGTACCAGTTAGTGAACGATGTTCAGTCTTATCCAGAATTTATTCCGGGATGCACCGGGAGCCGCGTTCTGGAGTCCGGCCCGACGCAGATGACCGCGGCGGTGGATGTCTCCAAAGCGGGGATCAGCAAGACGTTCACCACCCGTAATACGCTGACCAGCAATCAGAGTATTTTGATGCATCTGGTGGATGGTCCGTTTAAAACCCTGATGGGGGGCTGGAAGTTTACGCCGCTGAGCGCTGACGCCTGTCGCATCGAGTTCCAGCTGGACTTTGAATTTACCAATAAGCTGATTGAGCTGGCGTTTGGCCGCATCTTTAAAGAGCTGGCGTCCAATATGGTTCAGGCGTTCACCACCCGCGCCAAAGAGGTTTACAGTGTCGCATAAGATTGCTGTAGAAGTGGTCTACGCGCTGCCGGAGAAGCAGTATCTGCGGCGCGTGACGCTGGAAGAGGGGGCAACCGTTGAGGCGGCTATCCGCGCGTCCGGCATCCTCGAACTTCGCAGCGATATTGACCTGGCGAAAAATAAGGTCGGGATTTATAGCCGTCCGGTGAAGCTGGGTGATGTGCTGAAAGAGGGCGACCGGGTTGAGATTTATCGCCCGCTGATTGCTGACCCGAAAGAGCTGCGACGTCAGCGTGCGGAGAAATCGGGTAAGTAGTGTGTTTTCCCCTCACCCTGACCCTCTCCCCAAAGGGGCGAGGGGATAAAAGAAAAACAAAAAAGGTGCTCAATGAGCACCTTTTTGCATTTCTGACTTCTGATTATTTGGTCAGGGCAGGCTTGTTGTCGATGTTGGTCAACACACCGGCGCTGCTGAAGGTCAGCGTCAGGGTCTGCTGGGTCGCATCTTCGTGGCCCGGCTTCTGACGGAATACATAGAACCAGGTGTTAGTGCCGAACGGATCGGACATCATCGGGGTTCCCAGTGCATAAGCGACCTGCTGTTGTGTCATCCCCACACGGATTTTGGACACATCGTTAGGGGTAAGGTAGTTCCCCTGGTTGATGTCAGGACGGTAAACCACTTTCTCCAGAGTGGAACAGCCTGCGGTCAACATCAGAAGAACCGCTGCGGCAGCGGTCAGCATTTTACAACGCATAGTGATTTGATTCCTTTTCGGGCCCGAGCAGAACGCGGCTCATATGTAATATGCCGATGATAATAGACCTTGCCCCACTTTGAAACCGGTCTGGCGGCGTTTTTGTTGTTCTGTATGACCCTGAGATCCCGAAAAAGTTTATGCCGCCAGCAGTTCTTTCGCGTTCGCAAGCGTGTTACGTGTGACTTCGCTGCCGCCGAGCAGGCGTGCCAGCTCCTGCAGACGCGCACGTTTATCCAGCGGCTTCATGTGCGTTTCGGTCATTTCGCCGTCGGTTTCTTTGCTGACGATAAAGTGATGATGACCACAGCCCGCGACCTGCGGCAGGTGAGTCACACACATCACCTGCGTTGATTCGCCTAGCTGGCGCAGCAGTTTGCCTACCACCGCCGCCGTTGGGCCGCTGATGCCGACATCCACTTCATCGAAAATCAGCGCCGGGGTTTCCATTTTACGCGCGGCAATCACCTGAATCGCCAGTGCAATACGCGACAGTTCACCGCCGGATGCCACTTTGGAGATAGCCTGCAGCGGCTGCCCCGGGTTGGTAGTGACGCGGAACTCGATGCGGTCCGCACCTTCTGCCGTCAGGTGGTTCTCTTCAAAGCGAACATCGATGGTGAAGATACCGTGCGGCATCGCCAGCGTGTGCATGCTGTCGGTGATGTGCTGGCTTAGCTCCTGAGCGTAATGCTGACGGATTTCATGCAGCTTTTGCGCTGTCGCCAGCGCCTGTTCATGATGCAGGTTCACCGCGAGAGAGAGGGTCTCCTGCGAGTCAGCCTGATCGTCAAGCTGCTGCTGTTCTTCCAGCAGAGACTGATAGAATCCTGGCAGCTCTTCCGGCGTGACGTGGTGCTTGCGCGCCAGTGAAATTTGACGGGAAATGCGCTGCTCCAGCTCAAACAGACGGTTCGGATCGAGATCCAGACGTTCACAGTAGTGGCGCAGTTCGTCACTGGCTTCGGAGATCTGAATCGCCGCTTCTTCCAGCATATCCAGGACGCCTGAAAGCTTGCTGTCCATGCCGGCCAGTTCGGTAATGAGCTGGCGGACGTTATACAGCTGGCTCTGCAGGTTCACGTCTTCGCCATCCGCCAGCATGTTGAGCGCATTCTGGCTGGTTGAGAGCAGGTGACCGCTGTTCGCCAGGCGCTTGTACTCTTCGTCTATTTGCTCAAACTCACCCGGCTGCGGGTTGAATTCGTTTAGCTCTTTAAGCTGGTACGCAAGCAGCTCCGCACGTGCGGCGCGCTCCTGGCTTTGCTGCTGGTGCTGGGCAAGTTCACGGCAGCTCTGATGCCACTGGCGATAGTGTTCCGCCATAAGCTGAGTAAGCGCATACTCACCCGCATAGCCATCGAGCAGCGCTTTCTGCTGTTCAGGTTTGACGAGTTGCTGGTGCGCGTGCTGACCGTGGATCTGGATAAGCAGCTGGCCGAGTTCGCGAAGCTGGGAGAGCGGGACCGCCGTGCCGTTGATAAAGCCACGTGAACGACCGTCGCTGCTGATCACGCGGCGAAGTAAACACTCACGTCCATCTTCAAGCTGGTTCTGCTCCAGCCAGCGCTGTGCGGCAGGGGTGTCTTTCAGGGAGAAACGAGCGCACAGGTCGGCACGGTTTGCGCCCATGCGCACCATATCGCCTTCTGCGCGGCCGCCAAGGCACAAGCCGAGGGCATCAATGGCAATGGATTTACCTGCACCGGTTTCCCCGGTGATCGCCGTCATGCCGCTGTGGAAATCGATCTCAAGCTCACGAACAATGGCAAAGTTGCTGATGGTCAGTTGTGCCAGCATAATTGTTTTCCTGTATGAAAAACCATAACTGTGTTTTCATACAGTATAAACTGGTTTTTTATACAGTAAAGTACTGGATGCAAAATCAGAACAATTTTTTTGACCAGCCAAGCTTCGAGCTTAATGTGTTGAAATAGCTGTAATCTTTCGGGTGAATCAAATTCAGATGATAATCACACCGACGAATAAGGACATCTTCACCTTCCTGGATCGGCAGCGCTATCTGGCTGTCGCAGCTGATCTCCAGGTCGTTACGGCGGTGCGAGAAGCGCAGACGTATCGTGCTATCGCCGTTGATGACCAGCGGGCGGGCGGAGAGCGTGTGCGGGAACATCGGCACAAGGGTGATGGCATCCAGCGAGGGCGTCAGGATCGGGCCGCCGGCAGAAAGCGAGTAGGCAGTTGAGCCGGTCGGAGTGGAGATAATCAGCCCGTCGGAACGCTGGGAGAAGGCAAAGATTTCGTCGATATAAACTTCGAATTCAATCATGTGCGCCACTTTTCCGGGGTGAAGAACCACCTCGTTAATCGCGGTACTGATGCGCTTCTGGCAGTCCTGCTGGCACACCTGCGCTTCCAGTAAAAAGCGTTTCTCACTGATATAGTGGCCTTCCAGCACGTCGGCCAGCTGCTGCTGCGCATTGTCCGGGTCGAGATCGGTTAAAAAGCCGAGATTGCCACGGTTGATGCCGATGACCTTAATGTCATAACGCGCCAGCGTGCGGGCCGCGCCGAGCATGTTGCCGTCGCCGCCCACCACCACGGCGAGATCGGCCTGTTGGCCAATTTCCGCCAGCGTGCCGGTTTTGACGCTCTTCAGCTGCAGCTCCTGCGCAATTTGCTGCTCGACCATCACTTCATAGCCTTTGCTACACAACCAGCGATACAACATTTCATGTGTCGTTAGTGCGGTAGGGTGACGCGGATGCCCGACGATCCCAATACACCTGAAATGATTATTCATTTTCTGGAGGTCCTTGTGCCTGATGAATGATGACAATCTGTCTTGTTCCCTTGAATCCCGGAAACTGATCCCCATAATAAGCGAAGTTAGCGAGATGAATGCAGAAAAACGCGGAGAAATTCATGAGTAGTAAAGAACAGAAAACGCCTGAGGGGCAAGCCCCTGAAGAAATTATCACGGAACAGCACGATGAAGTTGAGGCTGTAGAGCCAGACGCATCTGCTGAGCAGGTGGACCCGCGCGATGAAAAAATTGCGAATCTGGAAGCCCAACTGGTAGAAGCGCAGAATCGCGAACGCGATGGTGTTCTGCGCATCAAGGCGGAAATGGAAAACCTGCGTCGTCGTACCGAGCAGGACGTCGAGAAGGCGCATAAATTTGCGTTGGAGAAGTTCGTCAACGAACTGCTGCCGGTAATTGATAGCCTCGATCGCGCGCTGGAAGTGGCTGACAAAGCGAATCCGGACAACGCGGCAATGATCGAAGGTATCGAACTGACGCTGAAGTCCATGCTCGACGTGGTGCGTAAGTTTGGTGTGGAAGTGATTGCCGATACCGACGTACCGCTGGATCCAAACGTCCACCAGGCGATTGCAATGGTGGAGTCAGAAGAGGTGGAAGCCGGTAAGGTGCTGGGCGTGATGCAGAAAGGTTACACCCTGAACGGCCGTACCATTCGCGCGGCGATGGTGACCGTGGCGAAAGCGAAAGCGTAATTTGCCATTCGTAGTGCCGGGTGGCGGTTTCGCCTTACCCGGCCTACAGCCTTACTCAGCGATACTTTCGCGCAGGGGTTTTACGGGCAGGACTTTCACCTGCTTAATCATGTTGTCCTGCACGTCCAGGATATCAATATCGTACTGCTCAATGCGTACCCGCGTGCCCGCCGCCGGGATCTCTTCCAGCGCTTCCAGAATCATCCCGTTAATCGTGCGAGCCTCATCTTCCGGTAAATGCCAGTTAAAGGCTTTATTGAGTTCGCGAATGTTCGCGCTTCCGTCAATCAGCACCGAGCCGTCGTTTTGCGGGGTGACCTCTTCCGCGAGGGAAGGTGACATTGACGTGGTAAAGTCCCCTACAATCTCTTCCAGAATATCTTCGACCGTCACCAGCCCCTGAATATCGCCGTACTCATTGACCACCAGGCCGACCTTCTTCTTGTTGCGCTGGAATTTCACCAGCTGCGTGCTGAGCGGGGTTCCTTCCGGCACGTAGTAAATCTCGTCGGCGGCGCGCAGCATCACCTCTTTGGTGAACTCTTTTTTCTCGGTCATCAGACGGTAGGCTTCGCGCACGCGCAGCATGCTGATGGCGTCATCCAGCGAGTCGCGATACAGCACAATGCGCCCGTGAGGGGAGTGCGTCAGCTGGCGAACGATGGCTTTCCAGTCGTCATTGATGTCAATACCGACGATTTCGTTACGCGGCACCATGATGTCATTTACGCTCACCTTTTCCAGATCCAGCACCGACAGGAGCATGTCCTGATTGCGCCGGGAGATCTGCGAGCGGGATTCATGCACGATGGTGCGAAGCTCCTCTTTGCTGAGCGCGCTGCTGATGGTGACATCGGCTTTGATCCCCACCATCCGCATCAGGACGCGCGTCACCATGTTCAGCAGCCAGACCAGCGGCATCATCAGGATCAGAAGCGGTGCCAGCAGGAAGCTGCTCGGGTAGGCGACTTTCTCAGGGTAAAGCGCGGCGATGGTTTTCGGCAGCACTTCGGCAAACACCAGCACCACGAACGTCAGCACGCCGGTGGCAATCGCCACCCCGGCGTTGCCGTACAGGCGCATCCCAACGATGGTGCCGAGGGCGGAGGCCAGAATGTTGACGAGGTTGTTGCCGATGAGCACCAGGCTTATCAGGCGATCCGGCTTGCGGAGCAGTTTTTCAACGCGACGGGCGGCACGGTTACCCTGTTTAGCACGATGACGTAACCGGTAGCGGTTTAAGGTCATCATGCCGGTTTCCGAGCCGGAGAAATAGGCTGATATGACCACCATGACGATCAGGATAACGATCAGCGTGGTGGTAGAGATGTGTTCCAGGGGGAACTCCTTTTGTTACTTAGCCAGCAAATTGCTGTATGAAGCGGCTGCCAAAATAGGCAAGGGTGAGAATCCCCGCACCCGCGACGTTGAACCAGACCACGCGACGACCGCGCCAGCCTTCATGATAATGGCCCCATAACAGGACAATATAGACAAACCAGGCGATGATGGAGAGCACTGCTTTATCGATATTCTCCACGCTAAACAGGTTCTTCATGTAAAACAGGCCCGTGCAGAGCGTCAGCGTCAGCAGCACCACGCCTACCTGGGTGATGTGGAACATCTTACGCTCAATGACCATCAGCGGCGGCATCTCATGGTTAAACGCCAGCTTTTTGTTTTTCAGCTGATAGTCAATCCAGGCGAGCTGCATGGCGTAAAGCGCGGCGATGATCAGCGTCGCGTAGGCAAAAAGCGACAGGCCGATATGCACCAGCATTCCCGGAGTGGCCTCCAGATGCGTAATGAATTCATTAGGCATAAATGTGGCGAGAGCCAGATTGATCAGCGCGAAGCTATAGACGATCGGCAGCAGCAGCCAGCCGCGATTTTTAGACGCGACGATGGTCATTACCGTACAGATCATCAGGCTGACCAGCGAGCCGACGTTGAGGACGCTCAGGTTTTGCACACTGCCGTCGCCGGGAATGATGCGTGATTCCAGCGCAAACGCGTGGCTAATCAGTGCGATTACCGCGGAAAGAATAGCCATGCGCCGCCAGCCGCTGTTTTTTTGCAGCAGGCCGGGAACGATCAGCGCGAGGCTGACAGAGTAGGCAACAAGGGCGATCAGTGCGAAAACAGGCATATAGGCATCGACAGTTGTCTTAATAAGAAAGAGAAGCAGTATAACGTTACGTGACGCCTGCTCCAACCGTTGCATAACAACAAAGGCGCCTTCATGTTATACTCCGGCAAAATTCTGTGTATGTGTCGCCCATGGCGGCCCAACGTTTCTACTCAGGCGAGAGACAATGTTTGATAATTTAACCGATCGTTTGTCGCGCACGCTGCGCAACATCAGCGGCCGCGGACGCCTTACTGAAGAGAACATCAAGGAAACGCTGCGCGAAGTGCGCATGGCGCTGCTGGAAGCAGACGTCGCGTTGCCGGTTGTTCGTGATTTTATCAACCGCGTAAAAGAGAAGGCGGTTGGTCATGAAGTTAACAAGAGCCTGACCCCGGGCCAGGAATTCGTCAAAATCGTTCGTAATGAACTGGTTTCGGCGATGGGCGAAGAGAACCAGGTGCTTAACCTGGCGGCTCAGCCGCCGGCCGTGGTGCTGATGGCGGGCCTGCAGGGTGCAGGTAAAACGACCAGCGTCGGTAAGCTGGGTAAATTCCTGCGTGAAAAGCACAAGAAGAAAGTGCTGGTGGTTTCTGCGGACGTCTATCGCCCGGCGGCGATCAAACAGCTGGAAACCCTGGCCGAGCAGGTCGGCGTAGATTTCTTCCCGTCCGACGTGGCGCAGAAGCCTGTCGACATCGTTAACGCGGCGCTGAAAGAAGCGAAGCTGAAATTCTACGACGTGCTGCTGGTGGATACCGCCGGTCGTCTGCACGTTGACGAAGCGATGATGGACGAGATCAAGCAGGTACATGCCTCTATCAACCCGGTAGAGACCCTGTTCGTTGTCGATGCCATGACCGGTCAGGATGCGGCGAATACCGCAAAAGCGTTTAATGAAGCGCTGCCGTTAACCGGCGTGGTGCTGACCAAAGTGGACGGTGACGCCCGCGGCGGTGCGGCGCTCTCCATTCGCCACATCACCGGTAAGCCGATTAAATTCCTCGGCGTGGGCGAGAAAACTGAAGCGCTCGAGCCGTTCCACCCGGATCGTATTGCCTCCCGTATCCTCGGCATGGGCGACGTGCTGTCGCTGATCGAAGATATCGAGAGCAAGGTTGACCGCGCGCAGGCCGAGAAGCTGGCCAGCAAGCTGAAAAAAGGTGACGGTTTCGATCTTACCGACTTCCTTGAGCAGCTGCGTCAGATGAAAAACATGGGCGGCATGGCCAGCCTGATGGGCAAACTGCCGGGCATGGGCCAGATCCCTGACAACGTAAAAGCGCAGATGGATGACAAGGTGCTGGTGCGTATGGAGGCGATCATCAACTCGATGACCCTCAAAGAGCGCGCTAACCCGGACATCATCAAAGGTTCCCGTAAACGCCGTATCGCAGCCGGTTGCGGCATGCAGGTGCAGGACGTTAACCGCCTTCTGAAACAGTTCGACGACATGCAGCGCATGATGAAGAAAATGAAGAAAGGCGGCATGGCGAAGATGATGCGCGGCATGAAAGGCATGATGCCACCCGGTTTTCCAGGGCGTTAATCGCTTTTGAGATTGCTTTTTGCCCGAAAATGAGTAAAATTTTCGGGCTTTTAATATGACACCCGGGCTCCGTTCCTCGATGGGGCCCGGTTGTTTTATTCACACAAGAGGATGTTATGGTAACTATTCGTTTAGCTCGTCACGGCGCTAAAAAGCGTCCGTTCTACCAGGTTGTTGTAACTGACAGCCGTAATGCACGCAACGGTCGCTTCATCGAGCGCGTTGGTTTCTTCAACCCACTGGCCGCTGGCGCAGAAGAAGAAACTCGTCTGGATCTGGATCGTATCGCTCACTGGGTTGGCCAGGGCGCTACTGTTTCCGATCGCGTTGCTACGCTGATCAAAGCAGCAAACAAAGCAGCTTAATCTGTCACGGTGGTCATG
The DNA here is from genome assembly GCF_003144775.1 of Enterobacter sp. CGMCC 5087. Taxonomy (NCBI): domain Bacteria; kingdom Pseudomonadati; phylum Pseudomonadota; class Gammaproteobacteria; order Enterobacterales; family Enterobacteriaceae; genus Enterobacter; species Enterobacter sp. CGMCC 5087. Next base: position 9,766 of record NZ_QFXN01000081.1, read on the forward strand.
ATGAGCAATAAAGCACCTGTTGAACCGATCGTATTGGGAAAAATGGGTTCTTGCTACGGTATCCGTGGTTGGCTCAGAGTGTTTTCCTCCACTGAAGACGCTGATAGCATTTTTGATTACCAGCCCTGGTTTATCCAGAAAGGTGGTAAGTGGGAAGAGGTCGAGCTGGAAAGCTGGCGTCACCACAATCAGGACATCATCATCAAGCTGAAAGGCGTTGACGATCGTGATGCTGCGAATGCACTGACTAATTGTGAAATTGTCGTGGATTCGTCGCAGTTGCCACAGCTGGAAGAGGGCGACTACTACTGGAAAGACCTTATGGGTTGCCAGGTAGTCACTACCGAAGGCTACAGCCTGGGGAAAGTCATCGATATGATGGAAACCGGGTCAAATGACGTTCTCGTCATTAAGGCAAACCTGAAAGATGCATTTGGCATCAAGGAGCGGTTGGTTCCGTTCCTCGATGGACAGGTTATCAAGAAAGTCGATCTCACTACTCAAACCATTGAAGTAGATTGGGATCCTGGTTTTTAAATTCTCCGGATAAACGGTAAAAGACGGCGCTATGTGGATTGGCATAATTAGCCTGTTTCCTGAAATGTTCCGCGCGATTACCGATTACGGGGTAACTGGCCGGGCAGTAAAGAATGGCCTGCTGAGCATCCAGAGCTGGAGTCCTCGTGACTTTACTCATGACCGGCACCGTACCGTGGACGATCGTCCTTACGGCGGCGGACCGGGGATGCTAATGATGGTGCAACCCTTACGGGACGCCATTCACACAGCAAAAGCCGCGGCAGGTGAAGGCGCAAAGGTGATTTATCTGTCACCTCAGGGACGCAAGCTTGATCAAGCGGGCGTGAGCGAACTGGCGACGAATCAAAAGCTGATTCTGGTCTGTGGGCGCTACGAAGGAATAGATGAGCGCGTAATTCAAACCGAGATTGACGAAGAATGGTCTATCGGCGATTACGTTCTCAGCGGCGGTGAGTTACCCGCAATGACGCTGATTGACTCCGTCGCCCGGTTCATTCCGGGGGTTCTGGGCCATGAAGCTTCGGCAACGGAAGATTCCTTTGCCGATGGGTTGCTGGACTGTCCACACTACACTCGTCCTGAAGTGTTAGAAGGGATGGAAGTACCGGCGGTGTTACTGTCTGGAAACCATGCCGAGATACGTCGCTGGCGTTTGAAGCAGTCGCTGGGCCGAACCTGGCTTAGAAGACCTGAACTTCTGGAAAACCTGGCTCTGACTGAAGAGCAAGCAAAGTTGCTGGCCGAGTTCAAAACTGAACACGTGCACCAGCAGCATGAACATGATGGGAATGCGTAATACGCTCCCGAATATCAGTTTACCCAGGATAAGAGATTAAATTATGAGCAACATTATTAAGCAACTTGAACAAGAGCAGATGAAGCAGGACGTACCTTCCTTCCGTCCAGGTGACACCGTGGAAGTGAAAGTATGGGTTGTTGAAGGTTCCAAGAAACGTCTGCAGGCATTCGAGGGCGTGGTTATCGCTATTCGTAACCGCGGTCTGCACTCTGCATTCACTGTTCGTAAAATTTCCAACGGCGAAGGCGTTGAGCGTGTCTTCCAGACTCACTCTCCGGTAGTTGACAGCATTGCTGTTAAACGTCGTGGTGCTGTACGTAAAGCTAAACTGTACTACCTGCGTGAGCGTACTGGTAAGTCTGCTCGTATTAAAGAGCGTCTGAACTAATAACGCGCTTTCGCAACATCCGAAAGCTTGTAGAAAACAAGGGGTTAGCCTAATGCTAACCCCTTTTTCATTTTAGTGTCCACGGAATGTCCACGCAGATCGCGTAATGCCCATGAGTGATCATTAGCCACAGGCAATAAAAAAACTGCCGAATCCAGGGTTGTCATCTCCATGGATGAATCGATAGCGAGCTCGACGGACTCAAAGTCTGACAGGATAATAATCGTGCGTAGGGTTTGCGCACGCCCGGAACCTTCCTCCAGTTTCGGCTTGTAGCTTTCCGCCATGCTACCAACGGCGGCCAGCGTGCCGGTGTCGTCATAAAGCCCCATCTTACGCAGCCAGAAGCCGCCCTTTTCAGCGGGATCACCAGCTCGGCGAACACATAATTTTTGTGTTTTTTTCCTAGCTGATTTTATTCAACTCATGGCACCAGACCTCATTAATGAGTTTTGTCTGGGCGGCATGAGGCTCAGGAAATGAACCGCCACCATCACCGACAGCCATCGTCATGATGTTGACCTTTTTGCCACCCGGCGTCAGTGCGGCCGCAAATTTCGCTGCCCCGGCAGTGGTGAACCGTAATCACGTCGCATCACCCGCGATCCGACCGGCGTGCGCAGAATGTCGCTCATGCTCTGGCGAATATGGTCAGCGTCAGTAATGGCCCGGACGGTATCGCGATGCATACCGATATAACGGCTCATCATTGGGTGCCCTCCGTTCTGCTGTTGCCGCGCTCCACGCCGCCGTGGTCGTGGTCATCCACCTGCACGCCGTTGGAGGTAAATTTCCCGCCTGCGTGCTTGATGTCACCGCTCATCTTCCCGCCTTTCAGCACTTCGAGCGTACTGGTGATGAGCTTGTCGGTGCACACGACTTCGGGCGTATCGAGCGTGACGCGAGTATCGGCCTTAACCAGCACGACGGATACTGTGGCGGTGATGGTGTCAGATGCCATAACGTCGGCAGTTTTAATGCCACTCATGGTTAAGGCACTGGTTTCGGGTTCGTACTCGATAACCGCACCGTCGGGAAAGACAATGTGAAAAGTATCGACAGAGGTCGAGGGCGCGGGTTGCTCATCAGAGAAAATGGCAGGCAGCACAAACGCCGTATCGAGTTCACCGCCCATGGCCAGAATGAGCACCTGCTTGCCCACAGAAGGTGCCCACGCCCGGCACGGGAGGTCAGCCATTGGAGCCAGTCGGTGACAATGCCGCCGGTTTGCACGCGGCAGCGACCGGAATCGAGGTCGATCATCGATGATGACACCAGTGCGGATCAGATTGTGCAGTAGGCGCAGAATGTCCTGAAGGATGGTTTAGGAGAGGATGCCGCCAAGAGGGCATGTCGGCAATTCAACGGAGTTTGATGCTGGATGAGACAACAGCCAGTCAGTAAGTTAGTGCGCAAATCTGATCCCCTTATTGCAAGGCAGGGGCGATTTCTATAATATTTAAATAAAGCGGCTAGCTATTCGCCAGATGCGCGTTTTCAAACATACCATTATTGATTCAATGGGAAGCTGATCACTCTATCTATGTCAGAATTTGGACAAGCCCTAACAAAAGGGTATTATATATAAAAACTCAATTAAGAATGGTTGCACTATGGAATTAATAGCTCTTTACATCGAGGATTATAACGGTGTCCTTGATAGTTTCATCAAATTAAGTAGTAAGTTTTCAATCAAATATGATCATAAAAGCTTGACCATCCGCAAAGGCATTGACCGTGACATATATTATGATGATATTCCTTCAACTCTATTAATTGGACAAAATGGCACGGGCAAAACCACCATTTTAACCTTTATTGAGGACTTTCATTATGAAAATGAAAACACTGGGTTTATGGTATGGCATTCTAATGACAAAATATATGTAACTTGCAAAGGAATCCAACCATCTCATATCAGCACACATTACTCCACCAAGATAATTTATAACGCCGTCGATTTCTTTACTGAAAATGATATATTCACGATTAAATCCAACAACACTGTTGATTTTAATTCATATTTATTCGGTAGTAGAAAGGGCACAGCTAAAAACTTTATCGACATATCATTATCAAATACAGGTAGAGGCAAATCTAATAAAAAACAAGAAATAGCTAAGATTGCCAAATTTATCAATGCTGGTAGATCGCTACCGGATACTATAAATCAGGACAAAATATCAATTTTAGCAAGACTTTCACTCTCTGGCGCGGAGCGAACAAAGGCCATACTAAAAGACTCTGACTTTAGAAATAAGTATGGCGATATGCTTATTTCTCTTTTTAATCATTATTACGGAAAATACAATAACACACCAACCCCATATGGATACCCTTCAAAAGAATATCAATTTATCAAGTATAATGATTTTATGTCCTATACTAATTTCAAAAATAACAATTGGGGGTTAACATTTTTTTCTTTTATTTTCAGTAAGCTTTCAAGCGATCGTGAATTAGCTCACTCAGTATCAGATGTAATTTTCTTTACGCTAACATCCATTCTTTATTCATTTTCTAAAAAATTAACAAGCGACAAGCACAATGCTGACTTTTTATATTTAAAATTTGTAGTGGCATTATTCTTCTCCAATGATCGGAATTATATAAATGAAATAGAATTTACAATTAAAGATCACGCATTGGTCGCCGATGAAGATAAAGTAATTAAAGAGCTCATAAAACTCAAAAAGGATGTTAACCTCGTCCAAGAAATAATATACAAGTTATTTAGCAGTAATGACAAAATAAGAACAAATGAATTAGAGTTGAATTTTTATATAAACTCACCCGGAACCGCCGCGGATTTAATAAGCATGTCAAATGCATTGCCTAAAGAATTTGATGCGCTATTTAGCATCGAATGGAATGGGTTGAGTAGTGGGGAAGTTTCATTGTTACATCTTTTCTCGAGCCTATATAATTCAATTGATAAAATAAACTCCTCGAGAAATAAAAGAAAAATACTATTACTTCTTGATGAGATAGATCTGTACTTGCATCCAGAGTGGCAACGGAAAATATTTTCAGACATATTAGATATGTTAAATGAATTTAATGAAACCATAAGTTTTCAAATACTAATGTCATCGCACTCACCTATAATTGCTTCTGATTTCTTACCTGTAGATATAATATCCTTGACTCGAGGCCACAATAGAGAAATAGTTACAGGCACACTTGAGTCAATTGGCTTTGGGGAATCAATTGAAAAAACCATGAGCCAAGGTTTTTTCTTAAAAGCAACAGTTGGTGAGAGAGTTTTGAAGAAGGTGGAAGAGTTAGTTAAAAGGAAGAATGACAGATCATTTATTAACGACAATGAATATATAACATCTCTGATAAAAAATAAATTCCTTACATATATTTTGGGGGTGAAAAATGATTAAAGTTCCTACTAATTTCTCTCCAGAGTTCATTGAAGAGTACTATAATATTGTTTCTGATATGGTGTTTCTCAATAAGATAAATGAGTACAATGATGAAACAGCGGAATACCGTGAATTTAAATATTACTTGAGCCAAAATTTTCTCAAAATAATAACTGCGAGTTTTAATGACTTGTTAGATGTTTTAACAGAAGTAAACAACCTATATCCTATTATTTCTGAATGCTACAACCCCCAAAAGTTTTTCAAAGGAACTGACCTGAACGAGATATCTTCGATACTTGAAATAATGAGGATACATCTAAGAGGCGATGCAAATCTTAATAGAATATGCGCACTCAAGAGCGATGCAATAAATGAAATCTCAATTGTCAATAGAAGACTACAAAGTCATTACGTTGATTTTTATATATCAGAACTAAATAACTCTAATGATGCACACTCAATAAAATCATGTTGCAAAAAAATCTATGCAACTTTAAATGATGGGAATATAGACCTAGAAGTAGCTCCTGAATGGGTTAGGCAGTTAAAAAATATAATGTCCTATGAATCCATACCTAGTGAAGTACTTCGTAAAGTTGGTGATGAGCTTGCATTGGATTATTGCCCGATGTGTAACGAATCTCAAGTGGGAAATATAACTGATGAGAGTAGAGTTTATAGGCAGGCTCTTGATCATTTTCTTCCAAAATCAAAATATCCAATTTTTTCATTAAGCATTTATAACCTTATCCCTTGTTGCAATACATGTAACTCTTTATTCAAGAGAGACAAAGATACTTTGTCTCCTCCCCATGCAAACCCTTATGTTCAAGGTTCAGATGAGCATGTTATTTTCGACATCGAAGCATTAGCTCTGGCTATGCTTTATAAAAAAGAATCAGGATCGAGAGTGAGATTCATTGCAACAAACACTAATGTTGACAATAATATTAAGTTATTCAAACTATTAGGTGTGTATAATAAAAGAGAGACTAAACGTCAGATACTTAGAATTATGTCACTTTTTAATAGTTATTATGCGAAGTGGAACGCCACTATGACCTATGAAGAATTCCTAGTTGATATAGTTGATTATGACAGAGCTAAACTACCATACGAAATTATTTATGGGAAATTCAAAATGGATTTGTTAGATTTCATGGAGAAAGTAAATCGCTAACCATTTTGGAAGAATTATTTTTCCCATCATTAAAATAAAAACAATCAACCTAGTTGGAGTCGGTGTCAATGTTTGAGTCCTACTAGGTTGATTCAGGTTCTAACCAAGAATAACTAGCTATAACCTCAAATGCTTAATAATTATCTTTTCAAGAAAATACCTATCATCAAGATTTAAACCAAGTAATGGGCGAGCCTCGTAGAGCACAACTCGACTATTTTGGCTCGTTCGGTCTTTAAGCCCAAGCTGGTGCACCTGAGCCATACGTTGCACCTTGCCAGTAAACTCCACCACGGCCGCATCATCCTGCCCGGTAGCTTCCATAAAGCGATTGGTGCGAAGCTTTTCGAATATATCACGATTAACCCTGACTTTTTTACCCTGACCGGCTGGCGCTTTCTGGCTGCGTAGGATGTGCCGTCCGGCGCTTTCTGCGTGTTAATGCGGCGTTGCTGTCGGGTACGCAGTGTCTTCGCGATCTCTGCGGTCATTCGTCGGCGGCTCGCCGGTGACTGTGCTGCGATCAATCCGGCTAGCCAGTCATCAAAGGCTTAAAGGCATTCATGCCATTCGCTCACAAGCTCACCGTGAACATAGAGCTGCATCGGACGGGTCACCCGCTCCGGCGGCTCTGGTGCATGTTCGACCTACAGTTCGGTGCCGACTTCTTTGACGAGAGTTCGCTCTGTCAGCAACAGGCTGATGCTGAAGTCGATGCTGTCGTCGTTATTTATATCGGCCACATAGATAAAACCACGCTTGCGCCTTCATCCTTGCTATCAGGAATTCAAAAAATGCTTAAGCTCACAGCCATCGAGCTTGCAGATGGCCAAAAAACACATGCGCTCCGACATACCTTCGCCAGCCATTTTATGATTAACGGTGGAAATATACTAGTATTTCAAAGAATACTCGGGCATTCTAATATTCGTGAAACTATGCGCTATGCACATTTCGCTCCAGAACATTTGGAGGAGGTTGTTGCACTGAATTCATTAAATAATATTGAAAATTTAAGTTTAATCGTATTTTATTTAACAAATGATTCAGGTCTGTTAATTGTATTTTGTAAAATGGGTGTGGGGATAGTGAAAAAATGAAAGTCACAAAACAACAAGTAATCGATGCCGTGTCGCAATCTTCAGTTTTTAAATTTGTTGATGATCCTATTTCAAGTAGAACCTTTACTGTTGAATGGAAAGGTAAACGTTTTTTTATTTCATTTAATGATGAAAAGGAACTTGCTGATAAGACAGAAGATGATGAATTGGTTGAACGCTTTGGCGCGACAGATTTTTCCATAAGTTCATTGCTTCAACCTAAATTTGAAGATAAGTCTGAGCAAATGATTTTTAATAAATATATTATTGCTAATAAAGTCAATGTTGACTTGGAAATCCCAGCGCTTGTTTTATATAGAGAGTTTGTTGATGTATATGAAGTGTCGGTAAAACATAAAATATTTTTTACTCAGCCAGTTGGGATGAAGACTAATGCTTCTAAATATATTGAAGGTGCTGTTTCTTCAATGTTGATTTGCGTCATGCTTGCAATGAGAAAGCTGTCAAGAGAACTAAAAGAGTTTAAAGTAGATCCCGAGCCATTTATCAAAAATGCTCGTACTGAAGGGATGAGTGAATATGAAGAGTAATACATCTTTGAGAATTTATCTCATAACATTATTCATTAATATGATAATTACATTCTTTATTGGTTATAAATATAAAGATTTTCTTATCGTATCCTTATCTCCAACTATTTATTATCAAGGTATTGTATTTATCTCGTTAAGTTTACCATTACTCATTACTTGGATGCATGAATGTTGCTCGAAACACATTCTTCTAAGAAAATTAAGAAAGTTCAAGCAAAAAGCACCAGCTATAGACCAGAGCTCCTTAGATGAGGAATCACGTAAGAAGCTCGAAAAACTAACAAAACAGGATTTGCCAACTAGTCATGAGATTCATGAGCTCCATGAACAGATGGAGAAAATGTTTAGCTGAGTGTCTATATCATTGAGTGTTAGTGTCCATTATATGTCCATGCAGTATGTTCTCGATGGCCTCGTGTTGCACTTGTGATACATCTAACATTCTTTTTTTAAATACGTATTTTTTCAATATGTTGGAATAAAAGCGTCTGAACTAAGATTCGCTTAAGCGACATCCTGTTAGAAAGGGCTGGCCGAAAGGCTGGCCCTTTTTTTATCCCATCGCACCTCTCGCGTTAACCCTTTCGTCATAAATCATTTACAATGCTTGCCTCTTGAATGGAGGGGACGTGGATAACGTACTGCATCAGCCTAAACGGAAACGCGCAGCGGCCTTGACCGCGCTGTTTGCGATCCTGCTGATCGTGGTAGCGCCGCTTATCTCCGTCTCCTTGCAGAAAGATCCCATGAGCGCCATGCCGGGCATGCATCATGACATGAGTATGATGTCGATGGACGAGCATCAGGGCAATATGCCGCATACGATGCCTGTCGACCATGCTGAAGCGTGCGGCTACTGCGTGCTGTTAGCACATGTCCCTGGCGTGATGCTGGCGCTGATCGCCCTGCTCAGCGCGGTGCTGCAGAGGCTTCGCGTTAAGCCGCCGCGCCAGGCGGTCAGTCACTGGCACTTTTTCCCCTGGCTTTACCCTGATACCCGCGCGCCGCCGCGGCAGTCTGCTTTTTCCCTTTAAAAAATAAATCGATAATTTACTGCCTTAAAAAGGAAAAGTATGACTACCTGCACTCCGCGCGCGGCATGGGGAAACCTGCTGCGTCGTCTCCATTTCTACGTCGGGCTTTTTGTTGGTCCGTTTATCTTCTTTGCCGCGCTGACCGGTACGCTGTATGTGGCGACTCCACAGCTGGAGAATGCGCTCTACCGGCACGCGCTCCACACGAATTCCGTAGGCGAGCTGCAGCCGCTGGCGGAGCAAATCGCCGTGGCGGAAAAAACCGTTGGCTCAGATTTGCATTTGCACGCCGTGCGTCCGGGGCTGGCTGAAGGCGAAACTACCCGCGTGATGTTTGCTGACCCGACGCTTGGGCCATCGGAGAACCGGGCTATTTTTATTGATCCGGTAAGCCTGGCGGTGCTGGGAGATATGACGGTATACGGCACCAGCGGGATTTTGCCGCTGCGTCAGACCATTGATTACCTGCATACCTCTTTGATGCTGGGCGACGTGGGTCGGCTCTACAGCGAGCTTGCTGCCTCCTGGATGTGGGTTGCCGCGCTGGGCGGTATTGCCCTGTGGTTTTATACCCGACCCAAACGGCGGATCAACAATCGCTTCCAGAATCGTCGTCGCCTGCACGTGACTCTGGGCTGGAGTCTGCTGGGTGGAATGTTGCTGTTCTCTGCAACCGGCCTGACATGGTCTCAATGGGCAGGCGGGAACGTCGATAAGCTGCGGGCAGAGATGAACTGGCTCACCCCGCAGGTGAACACGACGCTTTCCGGCCAACAGGAGATCGTGGATGAGCATGCCGAACACCGGGGCCATCACGGCGGAATGATGATGCCGGAAATGGCGATGGATCTGACGCAGTTTGACGGAGTATTAAGCGCGGCCCGTAACGCAGGAATTGATGCCAACAGGCTGGAGATCCGCCCGGCAAAAACGGCGGATAGCGCCTGGACCGTGACGGAAATCGATCGCAGCTGGCCGACCCAGGTGGACGCCGCTGCGGTTGATCCTTCTACGATGCAGGTCGTGGACAGAACCCGATTCGAGGATTTCCCGTTAATGGCAAAACTGACCCGCTGGGGCGTGGATTTCCATATGGGGATCTTATTTGGGCTGGTGAATCAGCTGCTGCTGGTGGCGTTCGGCCTCGCCCTGTGCGTGCTCATCGTCTGGGGTTACCGGATGTGGTGGATGCGTCGTCCGGCACGGTCGGCAGTGAGTCCGGTACAGACGCTTTGTCAGAGCTGGCTGGCGCTGTCAGGATGGGGAAGAGGGGTTACGGTGGTAATCAGCATACTGCTGGGGCTGGCCTTGCCGGTCATGGGCGTGAGTCTGGCGCTGTTTGTTCTGGTGGACTGGCTGCGCTGGCGAGCGGCAACCAGGGTGACGCTCGCCGAATCCTCCGCTAAATAACCCTATGGCGTGCTGATCACCACTGCGACGCGGCGGTTTTCAGCGCGCCCTTGCGGGGTACTGTTGCTCGCAACCGGGTATTTTTGACCTAACCCCCGCGTGGTGAGATTGCTGCGCGGGATATTTGCGCCCTTCGCCCAGGCATCGGCCACGGCATTGGCGCGTTTTAACGACAGCGCTTCGTTGTAGCTTTCTTCACCGTAATTATCCGTGTGACCGTCCATTCGCGCGTGGTTCAGGCCGGTTTCCGCCAGGCGAGAGGCCATGGACTGGATCTGCGTTTCACTTTCCGGGCGCAGTCTGGCGTCATTTTTATCAAACAGGATGGTGTCCGACATGCCAAGCGACCAGTCACCGTTCAGTTCGTTAAAACCGTAAGACTTCATCGCCGAAATTTGCTCAGGTGTAAATTTACCTTCCGGCGGCGACTGACAGCCTGCCAGAACCAGTGAGGCCAGAACTATCGGCGCGAAGTAACGTTTTAACATAGTGTATCCTTTCTAACTTGTTGTTTTCGTACGCTGGTTTTTCACCTGGTACATGTTGCGGTCAGCCCTCTCCAGTAATGCTTCCACGGAAGCATTTTCCCACGCCAGAGCAAAGCCAATGCTGAGTGACATCGATGCTTTTTGTCCGTTATGAAGATCAAACGGACGGATAAACTGCTGCGATAGCGCAGCACAAATATGTTGAACCTCAAGCTCAGAGTGCACGCCGTACAGCACCATGGCAAATTCGTCACCGCCAAGGCGGTATGCCTGGTGACGTTTGTCGCCAAACTCCATCATCCTGCTGGCGACTTCAATCAGCACGCAGTCTCCTGCCGCATGTCCCCAGGTGTCGTTAATAAACTTAAAATTATCACCGTCGAGGAAGAGCAGGGCCGAGTTCGTTTTGGCAGAAGGGTCGTTCATTAAGGCCGCAATGCTGTTACGAAACGCCGCGCGGTTGGCAAGACCGGTGAGCGGGTCGTGCATGGCGGTACGCAGCAGCTGGGCGTTTTTCGCCTGGAGCTTGAGTTGCCACTCCTCCATCTCATCCAGAAGGCTGTTGAAGTCCTCACCAAACTGGTGAAACTCTTCGATACGGCCATCTTTCACCCGGCGGGAGAAGTTACGGTTAGTACGAACGTCATGCACCACGTCGGTGATGTTTTGCAGGGCCGTGACCATCCCGTGATGCAAAGACTGGGTAATAGTGAGCGCGACGACGGTTGCAAAGAGAATACAGCCGGTCAGAACGGCAAACGACATCCAGATGAAATGGCCGATCAGGCTGTCACGCGCGGTAAGGCGAATTTCGCCTATCGTTGCGCCGTTATGCATGATGGGCTGCGCAACCGGTACGGGGAAAAGCCAGCGGCTGACCAGTGCGCCCAGCGTATCGTTGTTGTCCTCCGGGTTCCATGACCAGTAGGCAAACCGCTTTTTATGCGCGTTAATAACCTCGGCCACGGCAAACTGGCCCTGTTTGCCCAGAGCTGCCAGCGTTTCGTTGGCCGCCAGCGAGTCGTTGAATACCAGCGAGGCTTCCAGGCTGTGGCTCATTGTTGCGCCGGTTAATTCGAGATTCTTTTGCGCGTATTGTTTTAACGTCACGACGGAAGCAAAACAAAGCAGCAGCCATATTAACGTCATCGTGATGATGACGCTTATCATGCTGTTTCGCCTCAACGTTCTTTTAAACGTCGGACGTGGCGTTGAAGTGAAATCTTTATCCATGCTGCTTATTCCGTGCAAGCATTAATACATCCGGATTGACTCTTACGCCACTGCGCGTCAATGCATCCAGGTTGACGGCGAACCGTACCTGGCCGCGATCGATTATCAGGCAAAAGGCACTGCCAATTACACATTCCGGATTTTGCTCTGAGATTAATAGCAATGCTCTGCCCTGATATTGACTTATTAATTCAAGTTGTTTTGCCGGTGATTCAGACCCGAAATAGATCGCATCGCACGTCGCGGCCAGGGCTTCCTGATCGTTACGTACAATAACGGGAGTATAAGGTAACTCGCTATGCCCCTCATCGCCGCTGAGGGCGTGCGTATAGTGCGAAGTTGCGTAGACGCAGAGTTTAGGCTGACCGGAAAGTGACGGCCATCGCGTATAGCTCACGATGCCTGAGACAATCGAGCGTACCGATTTATCCGTTTCCGTAAGCGTGCCTGCCGCCGCAGGACCCATCATAAGGAACAGCATTATCACCAGAGTGAGTCGGAAAAAAGAGATCAAGAATAAATTTCTCACCAGAATCCGCCACATCGCTTTGGAAATAGATGTCCTTAAGAGTTGCGGGCAGAATACCATTGTTTATCAGGGCCGTCATTATGTCAGAAATAGCATGAGGCCGACCTAAGCTAAATCCTACTGTTGTTTATTTTCCGGTGGATGAAATTAGATTAATTCAGTCTGCTGGAGCGCATACTTTCATCCATCCCTTGCTGCCATGACGCACGCAGTTTTGCCGCGTTTTGGGCTGTATCGCAACTGGCAGGGAAAGATTTGCCGGCTAATCCCCAGGCGTGAATAAACCCTTCTTCGCAGACTTTCTTCTGACCGTCAGCATAGCCGCGCAGATATTCGCTACGATCAACGTGTGTGTCGTTAAAACTATCGGCCAGGGCCTGGTTATCTTTAACCGGCAGGCCATTCATGGCGTCTTCCTTACCTGCATCAAACCAGGATGGGCTGGTCCAGTCGGGCTGGAAGGTGTAAGGATTGATCTGACAGCCGGTTAAAAACAGCGACAACAGCGCGAGAGCAATTGAACGCATAGCCATTCTCCTTTTTTCTTCAGCATAGCCTGGCTAAAGAAAACCTGTCTGTAATTTAAAGTTTACGTTTTTATCGGCTTATTTTTGCAATAAATTGGTGCATGTAAAGTAAAGTGTACGAATTTTGGATTGAAATGTTTACTTTTTATGGTATCGTGGTTTCACCTCATTGAGGAAAACAACTATCGCAAACGAGCTTTACAGGATCGCCATCATGCAAAAAGACGCGCTGAACAACGTACATATCACTGACGAACAGGTGTTAATCACTCCGGATCAACTGAAAGCGGAATTTCCGCTGAGCGTCGCGCAGGAGGCTCAGATCGAGCACTCTCGCCAGACCATTTCTGACATTATCGCCGGCCGCGATCCGCGCCTGCTGGTGGTATGCGGTCCTTGCTCCATTCACGATCCTGAAACCGCCATAGAATATGCTCGTCGATTTAAAGCGTTAGCGGAGGAGGTCAGCGATAGCCTCTATCTGGTGATGCGCGTCTATTTTGAGAAGCCACGTACGACCGTCGGCTGGAAAGGGTTGATTAACGATCCGCACATGGATGGCTCGTTTGATGTGGAAGCAGGCCTGAAGATTGCGCGTCGCCTGCTGGTGGAGCTGGTCAGCATGGGGCTGCCGCTGGCAACCGAAGCGCTGGACCCGAACAGCCCGCAGTACCTGGGCGATCTGTTCAGCTGGTCGGCGATTGGTGCGCGTACCACAGAATCGCAAACTCACCGCGAGATGGCGTCTGGCCTGTCGATGCCGGTTGGCTTTAAAAACGGTACCGATGGCAGCCTGGCGACGGCGATCAACGCCATGCGCGCTGCTGCGATGCCGCACCGTTTCGTCGGTATCAACCAGGCGGGTCAGGTATGCCTCCTGCAAACGCAGGGTAACCCGGACGGCCATGTGATCCTGCGCGGCGGGAAAGCACCTAACTACAGCCCGGCGGACGTGGCACAGTGTGAAAAAGAGATGGAGCAGGCGGGACTGCGCCCGGCACTGATGGTAGATTGCAGTCATGGTAATTCAAATAAAGATTACCGTCGCCAGCCTGCGGTTGCGGAATCCGTGGTCGCACAGATCAAAGATGGCAACCGTTCGATTATTGGTCTGATGATTGAGAGCAACATTCATGAAGGTAATCAGTCATCGGAACAACCGCGTAGCGCAATGAAGCACGGCGTCTCCGTGACGGATGCCTGCATCAGCTGGGAAACCACCGATGCGCTGCTGCGTGAGATCCACAAAGATTTGAACGGCCAGCTGGCGACGCGTCTGGCTTAAGAGGTTAGTTATGGTTGCTGAATTGACCGCACTGCGCGATCAAATTGATGAAGTGGATAAGGCGCTGCTGGACCTGCTGGCGCGCCGCATGGCGCTGGTTGCCGAAGTCGGTGAGGTGAAAAGCAAATACGGCCTGCCGATTTACGTCCCGGAGCGCGAAGCTTCAATGCTGGCCTCTCGTCGCAAAGAGGCCCAGGCGCTGGGCGTTTCGCCGGATTTAATTGAAGATGTTCTGCGTCGCGTGATGCGGGAATCCTATTCCAGCGAAAACGACAAAGGCTTCAAAACCCTCTGTCCGTCACTGCGGCCGGTGGTGATTGTCGGCGGTGCAGGGCAGATGGGGCGTCTGTTTGAAAAAATGCTGACGCTTTCTGGCTATCAGGTGCGCATTCTGGAAAAAGAGGACTGGGCGCATGCTCCGGAACTCATGAAAGATGCCGGGATGGTTATCGTCAGCGTGCCGATCCACGTGACGGAGCAGATCATCGGAAAGCTCCCTCCTTTACCGAAAGATTGCATCCTGGTGGATCTGGCCTCCGTCAAAAATGGTCCGCTGCAGGCGATGCTGGCTGCGCATACCGGCCCGGTTCTGGGTCTGCACCCGATGTTTGGACCGGACAGCGGCAGCCTGGCTAAGCAGGTGGTGGTTTACTGCGACGGTCGTCAGCCGGAAGCCTATCAGTGGTTCCTGGAACAGATTCAGGTATGGGGCGCGCGACTGCACCGCATCAGCGCGGTCGAGCACGATCAGAACATGGCGTTCATTCAGGCGCTGCGCCACTTTGCGACATTTGCCTACGGTCTGCATCTGGCGGAAGAGAACGTGCAGCTTGAACAGCTGCTGGCGCTCTCTTCACCTATCTATCGTCTGGAGCTGGCGATGGTTGGGCGCCTGTTTGCTCAGGACCCGCAGCTTTACGCGGACATTATTATGTCCTCCGAGAACAACCTGGCGCTCATCAAGCGCTACTATCAGCGCTTTGGTGAAGCCATTACGCTGCTGGAGCACGGAGACAAGCAGGCGTTTATCGACAGTTTCCGCAAGGTCGAGCACTGGTTTGGCGATTACGCTCAGCGTTTCCAGAGTGAGAGCCGGACGCTGTTGCGCCAGGCAAATGACAGTCGCCAGTAATGCGATGATGTATATACTGAAAGCCAGCATTGCTGGCTTTTTTTATTTTGGGGAACTGTCATGGCCGAACCGCAGCTGCTGTTGAATTACACCGGGCATCTGCCTGAATGCCCGACGTGGAGCGCAGAAGAGCACGCGCTCTACTGGGCCGATATTCTGGAAGGGGAGATCCACCGATACCATCTGCCGACGGCAGAACACACCGTACTCTCTTTCCATGAGGAGGTGGGTTGTTTCGCGCTGCGCGAGCAGGGTGGTTTTATCGTTGCGATGCGAACGGGTATCTGGCTGACCGATAAACATGGCCTGCTGCGCCGCAAGGTGTGCGATAACCCCTCTAACCCGCAGCTCGCACGTTTTAACGACGGCGGCACCGATTCTCTGGGGCGATTCTACGCGGGCACGTTTTGGGGGCCGGGAGATTACAACGGTGCCCTGTTGATGCGCATCGACAACGACCTGACGCCGAAAGTGATCCAGTGCGATATTCACGGCCACAACGGCTTAGCATTTAGCCCGGATAATCAATGGATGTTTACTTCAGATACGCCAAACGGCGTTATTTACCGAACGCCGCTTGATGAGCAGGGCGAACCCGGCAGGCGTGAGGTGTTTCGCCAGTTTAAAGAGGGCGAAGGGATACCGGACGGCGCGGCAATGGATGTGGAAGGCTGCTACTGGAGCGCGCTATTTGACGGCTGGCGTATTGCGCGTTTTTCTCCGCAAGGGGAGCAGCTGGAAGAATACCGCATGCCGGTGCGTTGCCCGACGATGGTCTGCTTTGGCGGCGATGACATGAAAACGCTGTTTATTACCACCACGCGGGAAAATATGGATGCGGACGAGGTGGCGAAGTATCCGCTCTCCGGAGCCATCTTCACCCTGCCGGTGAGCGTGGCAGGGAAGAAGAAAAGCCGGTTTATCGAACGTTAGGCCGGGTCAACCGGGACCACGTTCTCGCTCGGATAGCAGCCCAGAACTTTCATGGAGCGCGTGATCTCGCCCAGTTCGCGCAGGGCTTTCTGCATGGAAGCAGATTCCAGGTTGGCCTGGATATCAAGATAAAACATCTCTTCCCACGGGTTACCGTGGATTGGGCGTGATTCCAGCCTGGTCATGATCAGGTTGTGGTTACGCAGCACCAGCAGGGCTTCAACCAGCGCACCGGCCTGTTGGCCGGTGGCCATCAGCAGCGTGGTTTTGGCCGGCACCTGGTCAGAAACATTGATTGCCTTGCGTGCCAGCACCACGAAACGGGTGATATTTTGCGTCTGGTTCGCCAGGTTGCGTTCCAGCACCTGTAAACCATACAGCGCCCCGCCCGCTTCGCTGCCGAGCGCGGCGACGGTTGGGGTGTTAGCCTGCGCCACTTTTTCCATCGCCGCCGAGGTGCTTTCGGTGTACTCAATTTTCCAGTTCGGATAGCGGTTCAGGAACTGGCTGCACTGCTGGAACGGCTGTGGATGACTGTAAACCGTTTCGATCTTGCTCAGGTCGGTTGATCCGGAGACCAGCACGCAGTGATCGATAGGGATCGTCAGCTCACCTACCAGCGACAGGCTGGTATGCTGCAGCAAATCGTAGACGTCGTTGATGGCGCCGGAGCTGGTGTTTTCAATCGGTACGACGGCGTAATCCGCCTGGCCGGTCTCAACCTGATTAAAAATGTCGGCAAACTTGGCACAGCCGCTCTCAATAAATTCTTCGAAATGGCGTGCGGCATACTGACGTGCGGCCAGGTGAGAATAAGACCCCTTCGGACCGAGGAAGGCGATACGCGCAGAGTGTGGGTTGGTTTTGTTCAGATGCTGCTGGAGCAGCGCTTGCTGGGTGAGAACGGAGTCTTCGATGATGAGCTGGAACAACCGGGTTATGTAGTGGGCATCGAGGTGATGCGCTTTGCCGAGCTGAATGAGACGTTCCAGCAGATCGCGCTCGCGGTCGATATCTCGTACCGGGCGATGGGAGTCCAGCTTGGCTTTGCCCACTTCAACGGCAAGCGCGCGGCGTTCGGCCAGCAGCGCCAGCAGTTTCTCATCCAGCGCGCTGATTTTTACTCGCAGATCCAGTAACGGGTTTTCCGGTGTCATAGTGTTGTCGGTCTCATTTTATCGTTATCAATAAAAAAGGCCCCCCGGTGTGGGAGGCCTTGTTGTTCGTCTTCGCATTCTTTATCACACGACGAAACGCCTCCCGTTCAGGGGAAGGTAAAAAAGAATGCGAAGAAGAACGGCGTAAGTTTCATAAAGTCATCCTGTGATTAATACCGTTAAAGTACCCGCACTGTTTTCACCCTGTCAATAAAAAACAAAAAACGCGCCCGAAGGCGCGTTGGCGGTACACTCAATTTAAAGGATTACTCTTCTTCAACTTCTTCCGCGAAGCTGGCGTCTTTCACCGATGTTGCGGCGCGACGGGCTTCACCTTTGTGTTGCACTTTATTGAGCTGCCGTTCCAGCTTGTTGATCAAATCGTTAATAGCGGTGTACATATCCTCGTGTTTTGCGCTGGCGACCAGATGGCCGTTTGGAGTATTGATAGTTGCGTCAGCGATGAAACCCTGCGGGTCCTTGGACAGGATGATATGTGGATTAATCAAATGAGTTTGCCATTTATCCAGTTTGGCGAGACGGTCTGCGACGTGCTGGCGGATTGCCGGAGTAATTTCCATTTGTTTACTGGTAATGTTCATTGTCATAAATTTTACCTCTTGTCTTTCCGTCTTGGTGATTCCAGCATACCCGACCTAATGTCAAAATGTGTGATTTAGATCACGTTATTTTGTCGGTTTTTGTCAGGGAATCTTTTTTGTGAGGCAGGGCAGGAAGAGGTGAGATTTACCTTGTCGAAGGCAAAAATTGGGGCCATAGTTGACTGGATGTGTTGAGGCTTAAGCGCTTCAGCGACGCGGTAAAATGAATAAAAAAACGGCAGCCTTCGGGCTGCCGTTTTGCATTGAGGCAATATCAGGTGTTGCTGCTGTTCGCGGCGATGATTTTCGCCACTTTTTCAGCCTGAGCGGTCATCTGCATCTGACGGTAAGCATTTTCCATCAGCTTCAGGCCATCGCGCGTTGCCTGAGTATCCGGATAATCACGCAGCATACCTTCTACGCGGTTAACCACGGCAACCCATGCGCCACGACGGGTATAGTATTCCGCTACGGAGTATTCATATTTCGCCAGACGATCTTTCAGGAACACCAGACGTTTGGTCGCGTCGGTCACGTACTGACTGTTCGGATAACCGCGCACCAGCTTGGAGAAGTCATTGAAGGCATCACGCGCATGCTGCGGGTCACGGTCTGAACGATCCACGCCGAAGAAGCCCTGCAGCGCACTGTCGTCCAGCGCCATGTTGGTGAGGCCGCGCATGTACATCACGTAGTCGATGTTAGGATGAGTCGGGTTCAGACGCATGAAACGATCGATGGTTGCCTGAGCCAGCGGCAGATCGGCATTTTTATAGTATGCGTAGATGAGATCTAACTGTACCTGCTGCGAATATGGACCAAATGGATAGCGATTATCCAACGCTTCCAGTTGCGTTATCGCCTGTTTCCAGTTACCGTCCTGCAACTTTTGTTGTGCAGTCGCATAGATTTCATTCGGCGGATTGTCAGGGACCTGTTCATTTGAACCGGAGCAGCCCACCAAAGCCAGGCTCAACGTGGCCGCTGCCACCAGATATTTCATGCGCGTCATGACGTTTTGACTTTCCTCAAATGTTTGTCCGGGAGAAACTCTGTTCCTGCTCCCGATTAAGACCAGCTACAATAGCACACTATATTAAACGGCAAAGCCGTAAAACCCAACGTTAAACGAAGAAGCAGTTTATGGCACAACGAGTAGAACTCACCGCAACAGTCTCCGAAAATCAGCTCGGTCAACGCTTAGATCAGGCTTTGGCCGAATTGTTCCCTGATTATTCGCGTTCACGCATAAAAGAATGGATCCTTGACCAGCGCGTGCTGGTAAACGGCAAGATCTGGGACAAACCAAAAGAGAAAGTGTTAGGTGGGGAAGCTGTCGCCATCAATGCTGAAATCGAAGAGGAAATCCGCTTCGAGCCGCAGGATATCCCACTGGACATCGTCTATGAAGATGATGACATTCTGGTGATCAACAAGCCGCGCGACCTGGTTGTTCATCCGGGCGCGGGGAACCCTGACGGTACGGTACTTAACGCACTTCTCCATTATTATCCGCCGATCGCGGATGTTCCGCGCGCGGGCATCGTGCACCGTCTGGATAAAGACACCACCGGTTTGATGGTGGTGGCGAAGACCGTGCCTGCTCAGACCCGTCTGGTGGAGTCGCTGCAGCTGCGCGAAATCACCCGTGAGTATGAAGCGGTAGCCATTGGGCATATGACCTCTGGCGGAACGGTGGAAGAGCCAATCAGCCGTCACCCGACTAAACGTACCCATATGTCGGTGCATCCGATGGGTAAACCGGCGGTGACGCACTATCGCATTATGGAGCACTTCCGTATTCATACGCGCCTGCGTCTGCGTCTGGAAACCGGACGTACTCACCAGATCCGCGTGCATATGGCCCACATTACCCATCCGCTGGTAGGGGATCAGGTCTACGGTGGCCGCCCGCGTCCACCTAAAGGCGCATCGGATGAGTTCATCAGCGTATTGCGTAAATTCGATCGTCAGGCGCTGCACGCGACCATGCTGCGTCTTTACCACCCTATCACCGGTATTCAGATGGAGTGGCATGCGCCTATCCCGCAGGATATGGTGGATCTTATCGACGCCATGCGTGCTGATTTCGAAGAACATAAGGATCAAGTGGACTGGTTATGACCAAACTGATTGTCCCGGAGTGGCCATTGCCTGCTGGCGTGGCCGCCTGTAGTTCAACCCGTATTGGCGGTGTTAGCCAGGGCGCGTGGGAGTCTTTGAACCTCGGTGCGCACTGTGGCGACAACCCGGAACACGTTGAAGAGAACCGCAGACGTTTGTTTGCTGGGGGTAACTTGCCGTCGAAACCGGTCTGGCTGGAACAGGTTCATGGTAACGCGGTGCTGAAGTTGACGGGAGAACCCTATGCTTCTAAACGCGCTGATGCCTCTTACAGTAATACTCCGGGAACCGTTTGTGCCGTGATGACCGCCGATTGTCTGCCGGTTCTGTTCTGTAACCGTGCAGGTTCCGAGGTGGCAGCAGCACACGCGGGCTGGCGTGGTCTATGTGAAGGCGTGCTCGAAGAAACTGTCGGCTGCTTTAGCGATGAGCCAGCCAATATTATGGCCTGGCTTGGCCCGGCCATTGGTCCTCGCGCTTTTGAAGTAGGGCCAGAGGTTCGCGAAGCCTTTATGGAAAAAGATCCGCAAGCGGTTGAAGCCTTCCTGCCTTCGGGAGATAAATATCTGGCCGATATTTACCAGCTCGCCCGTCAGCGTCTGAATAACGTTGGCGTGACGCAGATCTTCGGCGGCGATCGCTGCACATTCACCGAAAAGGGTGATTTTTTCTCCTATCGTCGCGACAAGACCACGGGGCGTATGGCAAGTTTCATTTGGCTGATATAACCTAAAGAATCAAGACGATCCGGTACGTGCCGTTTTCTTTTCACATAATTCAGGTCATTAACCTTGAATAATTGAGGGATGACCTCATTTAATCTCCAGTAGCAAATTTGACCTGTTATGGGAGGAGTTATGCGTCTGGATCGTCTTACTAATAAATTCCAGCTTGCTCTCGCCGATGCCCAGTCCCTCGCACTGGGGCACGACAACCAGTTTATCGAACCTCTTCATTTAATGAGCGCCTTGCTGAATCAGGAAGGGGGATCGGTACGTCCTTTATTAACGTCCGCTGGCATTAATGCTGGCCAGTTACGCACCGCTATCGATCAGGCGCTGAGCCGTTTACCGCAGGTAGAAGGTACCGGCGGCGACGTTCAGCCGTCTCAGGATCTGGTGCGCGTGCTTAACCTTTGCGACAAGCTGGCGCAAAAACGTGGGGACAACTTTATTTCGTCAGAGCTGTTTGTTCTGGCGGCGCTTGAATCACGCGGTACCTTGACCGACCTGCTGAAATCTGCCGGTGCGACCACCGCCAATGTGACTCAGGCGATTGAGAAAATGCGCGGAGGTGAAAGCGTGAACGATCAGGGAGCCGAAGACCAACGTCAGGCTTTGAAGAAATTTACGGTCGATCTGACCGAGCGTGCTGAACAGGGCAAACTTGACCCGGTTATCGGCCGTGATGAAGAAATTCGCCGTACGATTCAGGTACTGCAGCGTCGTACCAAGAACAACCCGGTGCTGATTGGTGAACCGGGTGTCGGTAAAACCGCCATTGTTGAAGGGCTGGCGCAGCGTATCGTCAACGGGGAAGTGCCGGAAGGCCTGAAAGGCCGCCGCGTACTGGCGCTGGATATGGGCGCGCTGGTGGCCGGTGCGAAATACCGCGGCGAGTTCGAAGAGCGTCTGAAAGGCGTGCTTAACGACCTGGCGAAGCAGGAAGGGAACGTTATCCTGTTTATCGACGAACTGCACACTATGGTCGGTGCGGGTAAAGCGGACGGCGCGATGGATGCCGGGAACATGCTGAAACCTGCGCTGGCGCGTGGTGAACTTCACTGCGTCGGTGCCACCACGCTTGACGAGTATCGTCAGTACATTGAGAAAGATGCTGCGCTGGAACGTCGCTTCCAGAAAGTGTTTGTTGCTGAGCCAAGCGTTGAAGATACCATCGCGATCCTGCGTGGTCTGAAAGAGCGCTATGAACTGCACCACCACGTGCAGATCACTGACCCGGCTATCGTTGCGGCGGCGACGCTTTCACATCGTTATATCGCCGATCGCCAGCTGCCGGATAAAGCGATCGACCTTATTGATGAAGCGGCTTCGAGCATTCGTATGCAGATTGACTCGAAACCGGAAGAGCTGGACAGGCTCGACCGGCGCATCATTCAGCTCAAGCTGGAACAGCAGGCGCTGAAGAAAGAGTCTGATGAAGCCAGTAAGAAACGCCTGGATATGCTCAATGAAGAACTGGACGATAAAGAGCGCCAGTACTCTGAGCTGGAAGAAGAGTGGAAAGCCGAGAAAGCGTCCCTTTCCGGCACTCAGACCATTAAAGCTGAACTTGAACAGGCAAAAATTGCCATTGAGCAGGCTCGCCGTGTCGGCGATCTGGCTCGGATGTCTGAACTGCAGTACGGCAAAATTCCTGAGCTGGAAAAACAGCTTGAGATAGCGACGCAGTCAGAAGGGAAAACGATGCGTCTGTTACGTAATAAAGTGACGGATGCAGAAATCGCGGAAGTGCTTGCTCGCTGGACCGGTATCCCGGTGGCACGCATGCTGGAAGGCGAGCGTGAAAAACTGCTGCGCATGGAGCAAGATCTCCATAATCGGGTGATTGGCCAGAACGAAGCGGTTGAAGCGGTTTCGAACGCTATTCGTCGTAGCCGAGCGGGGCTGTCCGATCCAAACCGTCCGATTGGTTCGTTCCTGTTCCTGGGGCCGACGGGAGTCGGTAAAACCGAGCTGTGTAAAGCGCTGGCTAACTTTATGTTCGACAGCGACGATGCGATGGTGCGTATCGACATGTCTGAGTTTATGGAGAAACACTCCGTCTCACGTCTGGTCGGTGCGCCTCCGGGATACGTAGGTTATGAAGAAGGGGGGTATCTGACGGAAGCGGTTCGCCGTCGCCCTTATTCCGTCATCCTGCTGGATGAAGTGGAAAAAGCGCACCCGGATGTGTTCAACATTCTGCTTCAGGTCCTGGACGATGGTCGTCTGACCGACGGGCAGGGGAGAACGGTCGACTTCCGTAATACGGTTGTCATCATGACCTCGAACCTGGGTTCCGATTTGATTCAGGAACGTTTCGGTGAACTGGACTATAGCCATATGAAGGATCTGGTGCTCGGTGTCGTCAGCCATAACTTCCGTCCTGAGTTCATCAACCGTATTGATGAAGTTGTGGTATTCCATCCTCTGGGTGAGAAACATATTGCGTCGATTGCACAGATCCAGCTGCAGCGTCTGTACAAACGTCTGGAAGAGCGTGGGTATGAAATTCACATCTCCGACGAGGCCCTGAAGCTGCTGAGTGAGAATGGTTACGATCCGGTGTACGGTGCGCGTCCATTAAAACGTGCTATCCAGCAGCAGATCGAAAACCCGCTGGCGCAGCAGATCCTCTCCGGAGAGTTGATTCCGGGCAAAGTTATCCGTCTGGAAGCCAACGACGATCGTATTGTGGCAGTTCAGTAAGTCACAAAACGCAAAAACGAGCCGCTTGCGGCTCGTTTTTGTTTAAAAACCAGGCGAAAATTGAGGTCTGGAGTAAATATTGCCTGGAAAGTGAGCGGTCAGTAAATAATTTTCACTTTACCCTTGCGGCTTCGGAATAACTCCCTATAATGCGCCTCCACTGACACGGAACAACGGCACACACGCCGCCGGGTCAGCAGAGAAAA
>NZ_QFXN01000065.1:0-6876 GCF_003144775.1 Enterobacter sp. CGMCC 5087
GGCGCATTAAACCCGATCTGCCCCGTGGCGTCAACGAAAAATGTTGTTTTCGTTACAGACTGCGCAATCTCTCACCATTTCGCCGCATCCTTAAGCGAAAAAGTGCGTCCAGAGCGCGGAGAGCGGCATGGCGAGCAGCAGTGCGGGCAGCATGTTCACCACGGCAAACATCTTAATCCCACAGATGCGCAGCCCGGTAGCCAGCAGCAGCAGGCCGCCGACGGCGGTAAAGTCTGCCATCATTGCGGGCGTGGTTAGCGGAAGAATTAGCGTGGCGCAGGTAGCCAGAGCCAGCTGGATAAGCAGCATCGGGATGCAAATCGCCGCCACGGCAATGCCGAGCGTGGTGGCAAAAATAGTGGCGGTGAAGAAATCAAGAAACGCTTTTGCAATCAATATGCTTGGGTCGCCGGTCATCCCTTCCTGCATTGAACCGAAAATCCCGGTGCCGCTGGCGCAAAACAGAATGATGATGGCGACATAGTTCTGAATAAACGTCTCGTGCGTGCCGTGTTTCGCCTTGCCGCCCGGTCGGGCAATCAGGTTTTTGGCTTTACTCACCGCGCTGTTGATGCCTTTTTCCAGATAGCAGAATTCGCCAATCAGCGCGCCGAGCAGGGTGGCCAGCACCATCACCGGCAGGTTGGCGCATTTGACCACCAACAGAATACCGATCCCTAACGATGCCAGGCCGAATATCGACGGCATGGAGGTGCGAATACGCTCCGGCAACCGCTGGCTCAGCACGGCGCCGAGTACGCCGCCCAGCAATACGGCTCCTGCGTTAATAAATGGCCCGATAACCAAAGTTAACTCCTGTTATTTAATCATTGATATTGCATTATTATGGCACGGCAGGGCTTCGTGGGCCTTAGCTTTGGTTGATTTCGTGCATACTGATTCCTTCTTGCACCTCAAAATAAAAGGTGACATTATTGCGCGAATTTTCTCCTCTCTGTCTCACCGCCCGGTGAGGGTAACTGCGCCTATGAAAACCATGAAAATTGCCGTCAGCCGCGAGCTGCTCTCAACTGTGTCTACGCACCGCGAAAAGGTGACGCTGGACAGCACGGATTTCACCGATGTGGCAGCCGTCGTCATGACGACGACAGAGAGTCGCAGCGGCATCCTTGCATTGCTGAAACGCACGGGCTTTCATTTACCGGTGTTTATTTTCTCGCAGGAGCCAACGGAGGTACCTGACGGCGCCACCGCGGTTATCTCGGGTAAAGCTCAGGAGTTTCTGGAGCTGGAGAGCGCTGCCAGCCGCTACGAAGAGAACCTGCTGCCGCCCTTTTTTGACACCCTGAGCCAGTATGTGGAGATGGGCAACAGCACTTTCGCCTGTCCAGGACACCAGCACGGCGCCTTTTTCAAAAAACACCCGGCAGGGCGGCAGTTCTATGATTTCTTCGGTGAGAACGTATTTCGCGCCGACATGTGCAATGCCGACGTGAAGCTGGGCGATCTGCTGATCCACGAAGGGTCCGCCAAACACGCGCAAAAGTTCGCGGCAAAAGTGTTCAACGCAGATAAAACCTACTTCGTGCTGAACGGCACCTCAGCGGCCAATAAGGTGGTGACCAACGCGCTGCTGACCCGCGGCGACCTGGTGCTGTTCGACCGCAATAACCATAAATCCAACCACCACGGGGCGCTGATCCAGGCGGGCGCCACGCCGGTTTATCTTGAGGCGGCGCGTAACCCGTTTGGCTTTATTGGCGGAATTGACGACCACTGCTTTGACGATGCCTATCTGCGGGATCTTATCCGCGAGGCGGCGCCGGAAAAGGCCGACGAGGCGCGTCCGTTCCGCCTGGCGATCATTCAGCTTGGCACCTACGACGGGACGATCTACAACGCCCGCCAGGTGATCGACAAGATCGGTCATCTGTGTGACTACATCCTCTTTGACTCCGCCTGGGTGGGCTACGAGCAGTTTATTCCAATGATGGCGGAAACGTCCCCGCTCTTGCTGGAATTGAACGAGAACGATCCGGGGATTTTCGTGACCCAGTCGGTGCACAAACAGCAGGCCGGGTTCTCGCAAACGTCGCAGATCCATAAAAAGGATAACCACATCCGCGGCCAGGCGCGCTTCTGCCCGCACAAGCGGCTGAACAATGCGTTTATGCTGCATGCCTCCACCAGCCCGTTTTACCCGCTGTTCGCCGCGCTGGATGTGAATGCCAAGATCCACGAAGGGGAAAGCGGACGCAGGCTGTGGGCGGAGTGCGTCGAGCTGGGGATTGAGGCGCGCAAGGCAATCATTGCCAACTGTCATATGATCAAACCGTTTATCCCGCCGGTGGTGGCGGGGCGGCCGTGGCAGGATCATCCGACGCACGCCATTGCCAGCGAGCTGCGCTTCTTCAGCTTTGAGCCGGGGGCCAAATGGCACGGGTTTGAGGGCTATGCCCGCGAGCAGTACTTTGTCGACCCGTGCAAGCTCCTGCTGACCACGCCGGGTATCGATGCCGAAACCGGGGAGTACACGGATTTCGGGATCCCGGCGACGATTCTGGCGCACTACCTGCGCGAAAACGGCATCGTGCCGGAGAAATGCGACCTCAACTCGATCCTGTTCCTGCTAACGCCTGCCGAAAGCAGCGAGAAGCTGGCGCAGCTGGTTGCGATGCTGGGCCAGTTCGAACAGCATATTGAAGACGACACGCCGCTGGCGGACGTGCTGCCGACGATCTTCCAGAAATACCCGGTGCGCTACCGGGATTACACCCTCCGCCAGCTGTGTCAGGAGATGCACGATCTTTACGTCAGCTTTGACGTGAAGGATCTGCAGAAGGCGATGTTCCGCAAGGAGAGCCTGCCTGAGGTGGCGATGAACCCGCAGGATGCAAACCGGGCGTATATTCGCGGTGAGGTGGAGCTGGTTCGCATACGGGATGCCGCAGGGCGCATTGCTGCCGAAGGGGCGCTGCCCTATCCGCCGGGCGTACTGTGCGTGGTGCCGGGTGAGGTCTGGGGCGGGGCGGTACAGCGTTACTTCCTCGCGCTGGAGGAGGGCATCAACCTGCTGCCGGGCTTCTCGCCGGAGCTGCAGGGGGTTTACAGCGAGAAGGATGCCGACGGGATTAAGCGGCTGTATGGGTATGTGTTGAAGTAGACCCCCTCACCCTAACCCTCTCCCCAAAGGGGAGAGGGGATTGCACGGAGCCGTCTTTTCACCCTCGCCCCTTTGGGGAGAGGGCCGGGGTGAGGGGAGTTAAACCGCACTACGCTTGTACATCCTCCTCGGATGCCCGATCTTCCCGTACAGCATCTCCACGCTGAGAAACCCCGTCTCCACGCAGTGCTCCAGATAGCGACGGGTGGTGGTTTTACTCAATCCCGTCTCGCTCACCACCTCATCCACGGTAAAGCAGTGCGTTGCCTTGTCGTTAAACAGCGACTGCACCCGCGCCAGCGTATTTTCCTCAATGCCCTTGCTGCCGTTGTCCTGGCGGTAATTTTTTGCCTGAAGCTGATACAGCGAATCCACGTTCTGCTGGTCGACAATCTTCCAGACCCGCTGTTGTTCGGCAAACTGCACGAAGCGCTCCAGCGACTGGCTGAGCCGCTTCCAGGAGACGGGCTTGAGGATGTAGTCGAACGCGCCGTTGCGAATCGCCTGGCTGCAGGTGTCCATATCGCTGGCGGCAGTAATAAAAATCACCGAGCAGTTGGCGCGGGCCAGCATGGGGTTATTGATAAGCGAGATACCTTTGCCGTCCGGCAGGTAGTTATCCAGCAGCATCAGCTGCGGCTGTCTGCTTTCAAGCTCTGCCTGGGCCGCAGCCAGCGACGAGGCAATGCCTACCAGCCTCAGACGCGGGTGTTTGTCTATCAGCTCCGCGTGCAGTTGCGCCAGTTCGTTCTCGTCTTCAACAATCAGTACGTCGATAAGTTCATGTTGCATAGTCGGTGTCTTCCAGTTGCCGGGCGGTTCCCGTGGCCGGGATAAACAAGGAGAAAATGGCGCCGCGCGGGGTATTGTCGGCAACTTCTATCGCGCCGCCAGCCTGTGTGACGTAGCTTTCGATCAGATACAGGCCAATCCCATGATCGCCGCGCGTTTTGGTGGTGATGCCGCGTTCAAAAATCCGGTCACGGATCGCCGGTGTAATGCCAACGCCCTGGTCGGCCACTTCAATAATCAGCTCATGTTCGCTGAGCTTTATCAGCACTTCTACCGGCGCGTGGGGAAGCGGCGACCGCTGTGTCGCTTCGATGGCGTTATCCAGCAGGTTGCCAATAATTGAAATCAGCTCTTGCTCACCAAGGGGCAGGAACGGTCTGTCCAGCCGACAGCCCGGGTCGAAACACAGCTCGACGCCTTTCTCCCGCGCGCGGGCGGCTTTCCCCAGCAGCAGGCCGCACAGGGTCGGTGAACTGAAGCGCGAAGAGATAAAGTCCAGCAGCTCCTGGGCATGTTCCGACTGCGCCTGAATGTAGCCAATGGCTTCCTCGTAGCGGCCCATATGCAGCAGGCCGGAGAGGGTGGTCATCCTGTTTAACTGCTCGTGGCGCATAATGCGCAGGTTATCAACATAGCGTTTTACCTGGCTGAGCTGGGCGCTCAGCGAGTCGATCTCGTTGCGATCGCGGAAGGTGATCACCCAGCCCTGCAGCGACCCCTCAAGCATGATGTGGACCCGGCTGGCAATCACCGTCAGATCGTTAAAACGGCAAATCTCATCATGGGTATCTTTCGCCAGCATCGTCTGCGTGTCGAAGAACGGGACCGGATCGATCACCTGGCTTATCAGCTGCCCGCGCAGCTCACGGGCCGGCTGGCTCAGCCCCAGCAGCTTGCGCGCCGCCTGGTTGATGACTTCAATCCGCCTTTGATCGTCAATGGCAATTACGCCTTCATAAATAGACTCCATCAACGCCTTCTGCTGGCGCACCAGCAGGCCGATCTCGCGCGGCTCGAGGGAGAAGATCTGCTTCTTAATACTGCGGGTAAAGAACCAGGAGAAGATAAAGAGAGCAATCAGCAGCAGCACCGCGGCAATCAGGATATTGACCACTTTACTGACGGTAATGGTGTCCAGGTAGCTGGTGAGATAGCCGACCGAAACAATGCCGACCACCTGTCCGGCAGCGTTGAAGATGGGGGCCTTACTGCGCAGCGAAATGCCCAACCCGCCTTTGCGGATGGTGGTGGTGCTTTTACCCTGCAATACGGCTTCGTTGTCACCGCCTACCAGCGTGGTGCCCACTCTGTCGGCGAAGACGGAGTGAAAAAGATGCTGGCCCTTATTATCGCCAATCACAATAAAGCTGGCGTCACTGTGCGCAGAAATCTTCTGCATAAAATCATGGATGGCGATGATATTCTTTTGTTCAACTTCATGTCGCAATGTTGGAATAAGTGCAATCTCTTCAGCCTGTATTTTGGCGCGCGTGCTCATTTCCTGATAAAGCTGTTTCCCGACATCGGCATAATAATATCCGCCCAGTAACGCAAAAAGCACTGAGAAAAAGGCAACCAGCGAAATAAACAGCTTTATCTGGAAAGAGACTTTCATAACTCTCACGCAAGGTAGCGACAAAGATCGCCAATATATCATCTTTTTTCGCGCGGACGTCCGCTTTGCCGAAAACTTGTGATCCCTTGCACAGCGGGCGTTGTAAAAGCATCATCCCAAAGACGGGTGGCCTCTGGCTGCACGAATAAATGTTATTTGTTTGTTCAATTCAGAAAAGAAACCATAAAAACCACGACCATAAATAAGGCATAAATCACATTAAATAAAAGAAACCATTAAAACCATAGCTGCCATTAAAACTTCGCTTTTAATATGTCATTCCTCACATAAAGTAAGCCTTTTTGACTCTAAGCTGAACGCACAAAATAACCAAGGGGCTTATTATGAGCACAACTGACGATTCTTTCTCTGTTACCCACGACCCGATTGAAATTCAGCGGCCTTCGCTTAAAGAGCGCTGGTGGCATATTATGGATACCTGGAAAATCGGGATTATTCCTCTGCCGCTGTTCGTTCTGGCGGGCGCGCTGATCGCGATTGATTGCCTGGGCGGAAAACTGCCGAGCGATATCGTGGTGATGGTGGCGACGCTGGCCTTCTTCGGCTTTGCCTGCGGCGAGTTTGGCAAACGCCTGCCGATTGTCGGCAAGCTCGGTGCGGCGGCGATTTGCGCCACCTTTATCCCTTCCGCGCTGGTCTATTATGGCCTGCTGCCGGACGTGGTGGTCGAGTCCACCACCAAATTCTACAAATCCACCAACATTCTCTATCTCTACATCTGCTGCATTATCGTCGGCAGCATCATGAGCATGAACCGCACGGTGCTGATTCAGGGCTTCCTGCGCATCTTCTTCCCGATGCTGTGCGGTGAAGTTGTCGGCATGCTGGTGGGGATGGGCGTGGGCCTGGCGCTGGGTCTTGAGCCATTCCAGATCTTCTTCTTTATCATTCTGCCGATTATGGCGGGCGGCGTCGGGGAAGGGGCAATCCCGCTTTCCATTGGCTATGCCACCCTGCTGCACATGGACCAGGGCGTGGCGCTCGGTCGCGTGCTGCCGATGGTAATGCTCGGCGGTCTGACCGCAATCATCATCTCCGGCTGCCTGAACCAGCTCGGTAAACGCTTCCCGCACCTGACCGGTGAAGGCCAGCTGATGCCTAACCGCGCGAATGCCGATGCTACGGTCTCTCAGCCTGCGTTTTCCGGCAAAGCGGACGTCACCACTATCGCCTCCGGCGCGCTGCTGGCGGTGCTGCTCTACATGCTGGGCATGCTCGGCCACAAGCTGATTGGCCTGCCCGCACCGGTCGGCATGCTGTTTATGGCGGTACTGGTGAAGCTCTGCAACGGCGCCTCTCCGCGCCTGCTCGAAGGCTCTCAGGT